>JAJDAI010000288.1 GCA_029261955.1 Deltaproteobacteria bacterium
AAACGGAATTGCCCGGGGGTGGGCTTGATGTCCTGACCCCGGGGTCAGGACAATCGGTGGGGTCAGGACATTCGGTGGGGTCAGGACATTCGGTGGGGTCAGGACATCCGCCGCGCGCCGCCCGCGGACCCCGCAGCCTGCGCCATACTGCGCCCGATGAAGCGCCCGGCGCTCTTGCTGTTGCTGCTGTCGCTGGGCTTCTGCGCCCCGATGCTCGCCCACCCCGACGGAGCCCGTCAGGGTGATGGCTATCGGGATGAGGACTGGCTGCACGACCTGTCCTTCTCGCTGCACCTGCGCGAGGCGCTGCTCGAGCACGGCGAATTCCCGCTGCGCAGCCACCAGGTCGGCGGCGGCTACCCCATCCTCGGCCACCCCTCCGACGGCTCGCTGTCGCCCTTCTCCCTACCCTTCCTCGCGCTGAGCCCGGCCTGGGCCGCGCGCCTGAACCTCGTCGTGCTGCTGTGGCTCGGCGGTCTGGGGGTCTTCGGCCTGGCGCGGGAGACGCTGCGGCTGAGCGAGGGGGCCGCCTTCATGGCGGGCGGGGCGTTCCTGCTCTCGGGTTGGCTGCCGAACTTCATGCTCGCCGGCTTCTACGTGCAGTCCTTCCTGGCCCTCGCGCCGCTGGCCTTGTGGCTGATCTTGCGCCGTTCTGGCGGGTGGAGGAGCGGCGTGCTCGCGGGCCTCACCCTGCTCCCGATCCTGCTCCAATCGGGCAACGGGATCCTGTCGACGGGGCACTGGCTGGCCGTCGCAGGGCTGGCTCTGGCTGCTCGACGGGCCCTTCCCCGGCTGCTCATCGCGGCGGCCACGCTGCTGGGTCTGGGCGCGGCGAAGTGGATCGCCTTGCTCGATGTGCTCGGCCGAGGCCGCTACCTGCACGGGGAGCAGAGCGGCTATCCCTTCGCGAGCCCCGCGGACGCCGCCAACTGCTTCTACGACGGCTTCGGCGCCTTCCTGGGCCACCTGCACCGCCCCCTGGCCGCGGTCACCAGCTACACGGAGGGCTACCCCGACGTGCCCGAGTACGCCGACCTCGGCCTGACGCTGCCCGTCGTCGGCGTCGCCCTGCTCGGCTTCGTGTTGCTGCGCCGCGCGCGGGTCTGGGGCCTGCTCTTCGTGGGCTACACCGCGCTGTGCTTCGGCCCGAACCTGCCCGGGGACGCCTACCGCTGGTTCGTGTTCAGCCTGCCGGGCTTCGGCGCCATCAACGACCCCTACAAGTACTTCAACCTCTTCCTCGTCGTGGCCCTGGCCCTGGGCTTCGGTGCGGCCGTCCAGGTGGCTCGGGATCGCGGGCTCCCCCGCCTGCTGCCGCTCCTGCTGCTCTGGCCGGCGCTCTGGAACGCGCCCTCGTGGGCGACAGTCTTCAACGAGCCCGTCCAGGCCATCGAGCGGGCCGAGTCCTTCGAGCAGCTCGCCCGGGACCCGGCCGAGGGGGACGCCCTGATGCTCCGCGAGCACCACCGACCCGACGTGGCGCGGGAGTTCTTCCAGGTGCCGGCAGGGCGCGGGATCGTGGACTGGTACGCCGACGTGCACCTGCCCGAGGCCGCCCGCCCGGCCCGCTGGTACCGCGCCGACGGCGCCACGGTGCCCGCCTCGAACTACCGCGGCGAGGCCTGGTGCCTGGACGCCTGCACCGTCGAGTCCGTCGCCTTCACCCCCAACACCATCCGCGTGAGCGTCGAGGCCCCGCGCCCCACCCGCCTCGTGCTGAACCAGAACTTCGACCCCGGCTGGTGGCAAACCTCGGACGAGGGCGGCCTGCTCGCCATCGACCTGCCCGCCGGCTCCTCGGAGCTGCGGCTGCGCTATCGCCCGGTGGCCGTGCTGCTGGGCCTCGGCCTCTCCCTGAGCTCCCTGGTCCTGGTCTGCTTCCTGCTCTGGCGACGCCGATGAAGCGCCTGCTCCTCATCCCGGTGGCGGCGGTCCTGCTCGACCTCTTCCTCGGGGTGGAGCTGCCCGGCGTGCTCTGGTTGGAGCACGGCGTCTTTCGGGGCACGCAGGCCCTCTTCGACGCCCTGGTCACCGACGACGTCCGGCGCTCCCCGGTGCTCTGGCTGCTGGTCGCGCTGGGGCCGGTCGCCTGGGGTCTGCGGGCGCGGACGTCGATCCCCTGGACCGCCTGGCTGCGCGGGGTCCAGCTGGCCTTCCTCGGGGCCCTCGCCGCGGTCGCGCTCGCGCTGCTCTTGAGCCGCGCTGGCCTGGGGCTGGCCGGACTCGGGGTGCTCGCGGTGTTGGCCGGCATGGGATCAAAGGAGGCTCGTCGCCTGCCCCGGGCCCTGGTCATCGCCGCCTGCGCGGCCCTGGCGATGGTCGCGCTCTACCGCCTGCTCCTCGGGCACCACGGCGGCCTGCTGCCCGGCCTGCGCACGGTGCCCTACCCCCAAGGCCACGGAGCCCCGGATCCCGACGCGCTGGCGACCGCCTTCTCCTTCGCGGCGGGCCTGGTGTTCCTGCTCGGAACAGGGGCCTGGCTGCGTTCCCGGCCTGACCGCGGGGCCTGGCTGCGGCTGCTGGCAGCGGGCGGACTCGGCGCGATGCTGTGGTTTCTGGCGCGGGGGGAGGGGACCCTCGGCGAGCTGATCGTCCTGCTCTCGCTGCTGCCGACCATGGGGGTCGCGGCGCGTGCGGGCTGGCTTCGTGGGGACTCGCTGCCCTGGGCGGCGGCGAGCGGGACGAGCCTCGCCCTGCTCTGGGGCCTCGGCTGCTTCGCACACGCCGAGGTTTACGGCGCCTGGGCCTGCCCCGACCCCGCTGCGCAGGCCGCCTCGGGCCTGACCCGGCTCGGGGACGCACCGAAGACCTTCCGCACCGTGCGGGCCCCCAACGACGAGCTGCTGCTGGTGCACCGCCGCGACGGCTTCGTGAGCCGCTGGTCCACCGCCGGGCGCAGCGTGCTCGATCCCGGGGCGGCGGCGGGTGAGCCGGGGGTCGCCGGGCTGCGCTTCGATGGCGCGCCGGAGGAGCTGGTGGCGGCGCCCGAGATCGGCCGCTGGTTCGGGACCCTCGACCCCCACGGGGCCCTGCGCGAGCAGCTGGGAGAGGACGTGTCCGGCGCCATCTGGAGCGCGCCCTTCGGCGGCGCCGTCGACCAGATCCACGCCATCCGGGGCTGCTGGACCAACGCCCTGGCCTGGGATGCGCCGCGCTCCCGCCTGCTCATCACCTGCGAGAACATGCCCCGCGTCGTGCTGTGGGACCCCGCGACGGAGTCGGTGGACGACAGCGTCGCCGTGCCTGGCAGCGGGGACATCGTCGACCTGCGCTGGGACGGGTCGGCCTGGTGGGCTGCGTCGCTGTGGTTCTCGCCCTACATCACCCGCCTGGACGCCGAGACCCTCGCCCCGCTGGAGCGCCGATTCGTGGGCGGGGGGGCCTACCGGGTCGCGCCGGTGGCCGGGCGGCAGCTGGTCAGCCGCTTCTACGGCTCCCGGGTGTCGGTGCTCGGGGAGCGGCGCTCCTCGCTGCGCACGGGGCTGGGCACGCGGGCCCTGGCCGTGGACGAAGGGCGCGATCTGGTCCTGGTCAGCAGCCAGTTCGACGGCCGCCTGCGCATCTTCGACCTGGACTCCGGCGAGCGCCTCGCGTCCCTGCCGGTGGGCGGGGACGTGAAGGACATCGCCTACGATCCGCTGCTCGGCCGGGCCTGGTTCGCGGGGCTCTGCGGGCTCTTCGAGCTGGACGCCGCCCGCTTCGCCCGCTCGGTCCGCCAGCGCGAGGCCAGGTAGGCGCCCCGGTAGCCGACCACCAGCGTCGCGATGGACAGCGGCAGCCAGAAGGTGCGCGGGCCGATGGCCGCGAGCGCCGCCGGCGTCGTGATCGCGAAGGCCACGAAGGTGAGCATGTGCAGGCGCTTCCAGCGCTTCTGGCCCAGGCGCCTGCGCACCGCATCGGGGCTCGTCGCGGCCAATACGAGCAGCATCGCGAGCGCCAGCAGGCCCGGCCCGTCCTTGCCCCAGTGGATCTCGGCTCGCAGCAGGCGCGGCTCTTCCCAGAACAGGAAGCCGAAGTGGCCCAGGGCGCAGAGCACCGTCGCCAGGCCGAGCTGCTTGCGCCAGGCCACCACCTTCGCGAGTCGGCTGCCGCGGTGGAACCAGGCCCAAGCCGTGCTGAGCAGGATGATTCCGAGGTAGGCGTAGGTGAAGTGCCCGTAGCCGCGGGCCAGCAGGCTCGACCACCGCCACGGGTCCGCCAGCAGCAGGACGCCGGCGCCGTAGGCCGCCATGAGGGCGGCGGTTCCGCCCAGGGCGAGGGCCATGCGTCGGGAGCTCGAGGTCATCGCGGGGGAGGATAGCTGGCCGCTTCGGCCCGACCGCCGGGCTCACGTGGACTAGAGTCCTGCCCGAACACCCGGAGGGTCGGTCGATGCCTTGGATCGCGAAGCAGTGTGTGTGGTTGGTGCTGTTGGCCGGGCTCGTCGGCTGCCCGGATGGCGACGGCGTGCTCCAGGACGACGACGACGACGTGACGGCGGACGACGACGACGCGACGGCGGACGACGACGATGTGAGCGACGACGACGACGCCACCGCAGATGACGACGATGTGAGCGACGACGACGACGCCACCGCAGACGACGACGATGTGAGCGACGACGACGACGCCACCGCAGACGACGACGACGCCACCGCAG
>JAJDAI010000289.1 GCA_029261955.1 Deltaproteobacteria bacterium
CGGCTTCGGGGTGGGCTTTGTGGGCGTGGGCTTTGTGGGCGCGGGCATTGTCGACGCGGGCTCTGTCGGCGCCGCCTGTTTCGGCGCGGGCTTCTTCGGCCCTGCCTGCGTCTGCGGCGGGGCAGGAGAGGCAGGCCGCCCCGCCCTCGGCGCGCTGCGTGTGTCCCCTCCCGCGAGCGCGTGCTGGAGCGGGCAGCGGGCAGGCGGCTCCTCCCCGCGGCGGTAGCCCGCTAGCAGGGCCCGCGACGCCTGGGCCAGCTCCCGCCGCACCTCGCGGCGCCGCCCCTTCACCCGGGCGATGCGCATGTGGTCGTAGGCCGTGGTCTGGTGCCGCAGCCAGGCGATGACCGCGGCTTCGGCCCGCTTCTCGACCGGGATCCGGGCCGTGCGCGCGACGGTGCCGCTGCCCACGGGCGTCGCGTGCTCGGCGATGGCTCGGGCCATCTGCTTCTCGAGCTCGGCGAAGCGTGCGTCGAAAGCGAGGAAGCGCCGCACGTGCAGCTCGAATTCCACGACGTACTCCGCCTGAGCGCGCTCCCGGCGCCCCCGGTCGGCGTCGAGGCGGCGCTGGTAGGCCGGGTCGGCCCGCGTGGCGTCGACGGCGGCTCGCGCGGCGGCGATTCGCTCGGCGGGAGCCCAGACGCCCTGGGAGAAGACGCGCCGGCCGCGCTTCTCCTTCTCGGTCCAACACGGCCCACCGGCCTTCACCCGCCGCGTGAGGCCGGCGTCGCCGGGGGGCAGCAGCTCCCAGCCGGCGGGCACGGGCACCACCTGGCCTTCGTAGACGACCGTGCGCTTCTGGCGACCGGGGGCGACGACGAGGGAGCTTTCGGCGAGGGACATGAGCGGGGCCTTCGAGGGGAGCGCCCGAGGGTTCACGCCCGGGCGGCGCTTGTCCAGCCCGCGCGAGCGCAACGGCTGACGCAGAATCCCGTACCCTCGGCCGATGCCGGATCGCTTCCACGAGACCATCACCCTCTCCGGGCACGCCATGCCGGGCGCCTGGGCCCACCTGCTGCCCGAAGACGCCCAGTGGCTGCGGCTTCCGCGAGAGCGCTTCGCCGCCTGCGGCACCTGCCCGCCGGTCGAGCTGGGTGACTTCTCGTCATCCTGCCGCTGCTGCGGCTACCTGCCCCAGATGCCCAACTTCGCCCTCGGCCTGGCCTTGCAGAGCCCCTCGCGGGACGCGGTTCGCGAGGTCATCGCCGCCGGCCACGTCCTGCCCTTCGGCCTGCTGCCCTCGCCCCGGCTCTTCGCGGACGCCATCGCCACCAACGCGGCGGGTCGCTTCGGCGAGGAGCCCGAGCTGGCCTGCCCCTTCAAGCACCCCGAGACCCACCAGTGCGGGGTCTACGCCTACCGGAACTCCATCTGCTCGACCTTCTTCTGCTCCCACGACCACGGCGAGCACGGCGAGGAGGTCTGGGACCTGCTCCAGGGACTCGCGGGCACCGCGGAGTCGGCGGTCGCGCAGTGGGTCATGGGTGAGCAGGGCCTGCCCGCGCGCGAGGTCTGCGAGGCGATGGACGCGCTCGCGCCGAAGGTGGCGGGCTGGGTCGAGGCGGAGGGCGGCTGGCCGAGCGAGGCCCTGGACGCGCTCTGGGGCGAGTGGCGGGGACGCGAGGAGGCCTTCTTCATCGCGTGCGCGCAGTCGGTGATCGCCGAGCGCGACGGGCTCTTCGACATCGCCTCGCGCTGGATTCAGCGGGACGCGCCCGGCTACGACCAGGCGCTGAAGGACGCGCTGCCCCCGGCCTCGCAGGCCGTCTTTCCGCAGATCGCGGACGGCAGCGCGGAGCGGGTCCCCCTGGACGAGCTCTGGTACCTGCTCCAGCTGGCGGAGCGGAGCCTCTGGCAGATCCCCTTCGGGGAAGAGGTCCGGCTGGTCCAGGGCGCTCGGATCGAGGGGGAGCCCTCGTCGGATCGCCTGCCGATCCTCGTCGGCGGAGCGCGGCGCACGCTGCAGTTCACCGGCGAAGAGGGCGAGGTCACGCTCTACCCGACCCCGGCCGAGTGTGCAGCCCTGGCGCTCTTCGAGCAGCCGCAGCTGCTGGGTGAGGCGCTGCTGAATCTGCCCGCCATCACCGCCCTCGACGAGCCGCGCGAGTTCCTGGCCGAGTTCCTCCGGCGCGGAGCGCTGGTCGCGGTCTGAGCTTCAGGGATCGCGGAGCCGCCAGGTCCCGCGCCAGACGGGCAGCTCGTCCCGAGCACAGACCCGCTCCCGCCGGGACCGCGCCTCGCCCGAGGGCGGGTGATCCGCGGGCTGCCAGCCGGCGAACAGCTCCTGCACGTGCTCGAAGTAGGGACCCACGTCGGTCGCCACGTGCACGACGCCTCCGGGCCGCAGGGAGCGCCCCAGGTCCGCCACCGAGTCGGCCGTGAGCAGCAGCCGCCGCGCGCGCTTGCCCTCGTCCCACCAGGGCGTCGGGAAGAGCACGTCGATGCGCTCGACGCGGCCGGCGGGCATCAGCATCGCGAAGACGGTGCGGGCGTCGGCCCGCCAGGGCAGCAGGTTGGGCGGCGCCTTCTCTGCCAGATCGTCCACCCGGGCCTTGCGGACCTCGAGCCCGAGCCAGCGCCAGGTCGGCCAGCGCTGTGCGTGATCCAGCAGGCGGTGCCCGAAATCGAAGCCGATCTCGACCGCCACCGGCCCCGGCCCCGCGATGAAGGCCTCGAAGCGCTCCACTTCGGCTCGCTGGCGCGGCTGCTCGAAGAGCCGGCTGCCGCCCAGCGCGCCACGGACGCCCTCGCGGCTCGGCTCGGGTGGGGGAGCGGTCCAGGACTCGCGGCGGTCGGGCACGGACGCAGCAAAGCAGATCGCAGGGCAGCTGGGAGGACTTGGAGTACGTTGCCCTCCCCGATCCCCGAGGACCGCATGCCCGAGCCCATGTCCCGGGTGCAGCAGGAAGCCCTGCTCGCCCGCATGAACGACTTCCCCCTGCACGGCAAGCTGGGCTTCGAGCTCGTGCACGCCGAGCACGGCCGGGCCGAGGGCCGCGTGACCGTCGGCCCCGAGGTGCTGAACGCGGGCGGGGTGCTGCACGGCGGCGTGCTCTATGCGGTGCTCGACGTGACGGCCTTCTGCGCCGCCGTCACCGTGCTGCCCGCCGACACGAACGCGGCGACCCACGACCTGCACGTCTCCGTCCTGCGGCACGGCCCGCCGGGCGCGGTGCTGGAGCTCTCGGCCGAGGTGCGCAAGGCCGGCAAGCGGCTGATCTTCGTGGACGCCGAGGCCCGCCTGGATGGCCAGGTGGTCGCCCTCGCGCGGGTCACGAAGTCGCTGATCCCCTTCCCGAAGTCGGGCTGACGGGCGCGAGCAGGTCCTCGAGGAAGAAGGCCGCGAGCTCCGCCCGCCCGGCCAGGCCGCCCTTGCGGTAGACGGCCCGCGCCTGCTGGCGGGCGGTGCGCTCGCTGCCGGAGCGCACGGCGGCGACCTCCTTGAGGCTCAGCCCCTTGATGAGCAGGAGGGCGACCTCCCGCTCCGCCGGGCTCAGCTCCCAGGAGTCGAACTGGCGATCGATGGCTGCACCCAGGCCGCGCGCGTGCTCCTCGGACTCGGCTCGCCAGCGGGCAGACTCGCTGCGCCAGCGCTCGACCTCGGCCTCGCTCCGACCCAGCTTCTGCTCGAGCAGGCGGCTGGTCCGCCGTTGCTCCAGCAAACGCCGGAGGAAGACCGCGGCGCCCACGGCCGCGAGCAGCGCGATGCCGATCTCCACCAGCTCGTGCGTGCCCGGCGACCGGCCCTGCAGATCGTTGATCACGTCCACGCTCGCGAGCAGGGCGAGCCCGACGAAGAGCAGAAGCGGCCCCAGCAGGGGCGGATCGGAGGACTCAGCCACGCAGAGATCCTGCCGCGTCCGCCCCGGAGGGCAATCCGTCATCCGGCGCAGGGGCGCTCCTGCGTCGTCTGGCGGATGGGCGAGCCGCGACCGGGCGCCCAGGCTTGCCATCCACCAAGCCGGAGCCCCCATGTTCGACCTCCCCCTGCATCCCGCCGTCGTCCACCTGCCCCTGGCCGGTGCCTTCTTCGTCCCCCTCATCGCGCTCTTCATCCTCGTCAAGAAGGGCAGCAAGGACAGCTGGCTGCTGGGCGTCGGGCTCCAGGCGGTGGTCCTGCTGAGCGCGCTCTTCGCGCTGCGTACCGGCGAGGCGGACGAGGACCGCGTCGAGGACGTGGTCGGCGAGTCGCTCATCCACGCCCACGAGGAGGCGGCGGAGCTCTTCACCCTCGTGATCGGCGTGACCCTGGCCGTCTGGGTCGTCGGGCTGCTGGCCCGCTCCGACAAGCTCAGGCGGGGCCTCGCGGGGGCCGCTGCCGTGGCGGGGCTGCTGGGGCTGCTCGCCGGCTTGCGCGTCGGCCACCTGGGCGGCGAGCTGGTCTACGAGCACGGCGCCGCCGCCGTCTGGGCCTCCGAAGGCGGAAACGCGCCGCGCGCCGCCGGTGAGGGCCGGTCCCGCCACCACGACGAGGACGAGGACGAAGACGACGACTGAGCCCCGGCTTGGCCGCGTCGCGCCTGCGTGCGAGCCTGGGGCGACTCCGTGAACCGCCCCGCTGAAGGAGCGCCACCTTGCGACCCTGGCTCCCCCTGCTGCTGCTCGCGCTGATGGGCTGCCCCGCGGGCCCGGGCGACGACGACGACTTCGCCCCGTCCGACGACGACGATTCGGCCGCAACGGACGACGACGACGATTCGTCGTCCGTTGCCGACGACGACGATTCGGCCCAACCGGACGACGACGACGCGGCAGACGACGACGACACCCCCTGGGTCGTGGACTGCGCGGCGCTGCCTGCGGCCCCCCTGTCCGAGCGGATCCTCGACGGCGCCCGCGGCTACCACGGCCTGGCCTTCGACGGCTCCGGCCGCATCGTCGGCAACGCAGTCCAGGCCCTGATTCGCTCCACCTACGCCGGCGATGCCGAGGTCTGGGTCCCCGGGATCGGCGACCTGGAGGGCATGGACTCCCTGCCTGGGGGCGACCTCGTCGTCTCCGCGGGGGCGAGCGGGGAGCTCTGGCGGGTCACGCCCGAGGGCGG
The DNA here is from genome assembly GCA_029261955.1 of Deltaproteobacteria bacterium. GTDB lineage: Bacteria > Myxococcota_A > UBA796 > UBA9615 > UBA9615 > CALCXL01. The sequence goes on from JAJDAI010000289.1 coordinate 5,045, forward strand.
CCAGAGCCTCGTGCTCGCCGACGCCCACGCCTACACCGTGCTCACGGGCCCGCTGGGCCGGATCTGGGCTTCGGGCGGCCTCGGCATCGTGGACACGAACGTCGTGCGCATCGACCCCGACACCGGCGAGCGCGAGACCATCACCTCGGTGCCGCCCGGAGGCGAGCCGCGCAGCCTCAACTTCAGCCCCGACCTCTCCCGGCTCTACATCGGCACCGAGGGTGGCTACGAGACGGGGCGGATCTACGTGGTCGAGCTCGACGACGAGCTCAACCCGACAGGCCCGGCCGAGGTCTTCGCGGAGGGGGTGGGGGACGGCTGGCTCGACGGCATCGCGGTCGATGCCTGCGGCAACCTCTACGTGCCCGATTCGTGGAGCCTGGGCCTCTACCGCATCACACCGGACGGCGACGTGAGCCTCTACCTGGACTGGAGCGCCGACGAAGGTCTCTACGGCCACGGCGCGATCTTCGGCTCGGGGATCGGCGGCTGGCGGCCCGACGCGCTCTACATGCCGCTGTCCTATGGCGGCGACCGGGTGAAGGAGCTGGTCATCGGGGTGCCTTCGCGCACCTTCGACGGCGAGGTCCTGAACGGCCCCTGACACAGCCCGCGGACGGCCCGGCCCCGCTACACTCCTCCGCCCCATGTCATCCCGCCGCAGCAAGCCTGATCCCGCCCGCGCCGTGCGCGCCCCCAAGATCGCCGCCGATCGCCCCGCCTCCGAGGAGCTCACGCCCACGGAACAGGCTGCGATGAAGCGACACCTGCGCTTCCTGGCGCAGAACCGCGCGATCCTCCGGTTGAAGTTCAACGCGACCGAAGACCTGATGGTCAACGGCGCGCGCGAGCCCACGCACCGCGGCCAGTGCCTGCACCTGCTCGGCAAGGTGGACCGCCCGGCGGTCGAGGCGGCGGTGGGGCGGCTCTCCGATCCCACCGCTCGGCGCCGGCTGCTGGAGGGCGTGCTGCGCTTCTCCGACGACGCCGCCTTGCTCCTGGCCTGGCTGGAGTCGCTGACCGAGACGGCCTCCCGTCGCGCCGCCGCGGCCGCCCTCAACGAGGCGGTGGGCCGCATCGACTTCGGCGCGCTCTCCGACGCCCGCCTGCGCCGGCTGCTCGACGTCGTGGCCGCGACCTTCCAGGGATACGAGCGGGCCCAGGCCCTGTTCGGCCTGCTCCATTCGACGAGCTTCCGCGCGGCGTTCGAGCGCGTCGTGCCCTTGCTCGCCGACGACCTGCAGCGCGACTTTGGCCCGCTGCTGGCGGTCTACGAGGTGGTCATCGAAGGCGGCGACACCGAGCGCAGCCACGCCGAGCTTCAGGCCGGCGCCGCGCTGCTGCTGGGCGCGCCCCCCGATGCGCTTCGCGCCCTGCCGCCCGCCACCCAGCTGCGCCTGCTCGAGTCGGCCGTCGGCCTGCTGACGGACGAGGCGAAGGCCGACCAGGCCGCCGGCATCCTGCTCGAGGGGATCCCGCGCGAGTCCGACGACTTCCGCCGCCTCGCGCTCGCCCGCGCCGGCGCCCTGCTGCGCCGCGGCGCCGAGCCCCGCGCGAAGTGGCTGCTCAAGCAGCTCCGGCACGCCCAGCCGAAGTCCAAGGAGGCCGCCGAGTGGGTGCAGGCCCTCACGGCGCCGCGGCTCGCCCACTTCTCCCTGGGCTGGCCCGGCCGCGCTCCGAAGACGGGCACGAAGTTCCCGTCCCAGCCCGGCTTCACGCAGGCCTTCTCGCTGGGCGACCAGCGCCGGGTCTGGATCCGCGTCGGCACGCCCGAGCACCGCAAGGACTGGGAAGCCGAGGGCGCGCTGCTCAAGAAGCTGCCGCTGCTGGGCATGGCGCCCTTCCTGGAGTCTGGCGTCGTCAAGGGCGGGCGGCCCTGGATCGCCTTCGCCGGCCAGGGCCAGCCCGGGGCCGAGGTGCTGGGAGGTCGGCTCGCCACCGACCGCGCGCTCTCCATCGCGCTCCAGCTCACCGGCATGCTGCACAGCCTGGGCGCGGCGGGGATCCGCCTGCCGGACGCGCGGTTCCGGCGCTTCCTCGTGGACCACGGCCGGCTGCTGCTGGCGGACCTGTCGAAGGCGGAGTTCGTGGAGCCCGTCGTCGCGCTCAAGGCTCACGGGGGCCCGGCCTTCGGATTCTGCCGCGAGCTGCTCCGCGGCCGGGACCTGCCGCCCGAGCTCGAGCGCGCCTTGAACCGCCGCCGGAGCCGCCTCAGCGACCTGCACCGCGCCTTGGTGATGGCGACCACCTGAGTCCCGTGCCCGCGTCGCTACACTCGCTGGCCTGATGTCCCGCCGCACCCTCCTGCGTGCCCTGCTCTTCGTGCTCGCGCCCCTGGCTGCGCTGCTGGGCGGGCTGGTCGCCTGGGGCGGCCCCTCGGGGGTGCCCTCGGCTCCAGTCCCCTCCGTGCCCTGGACCTGCCCCGAGCCCTGCGACCGCTTCTCCATCGCTTGGGCCGGCGACACGATGGTCGGCGACGCCGCGGCCAGGAAGCTGCGCACGAAGGGCTGGGACTCCGTGCTCGAGCACATGCCCGGGATGCTCGAGGCCGACTACGCGGTCATCAACGCCGAGGCGCCCTTCACCCGCCTGGGTCGTGAGCACGAGCCCGTCCCCGACCGCCCCTGGTCCTACAACGTCAACCCGAAGGTGATGGACGTGCTGGCGGCCCGCGGGGTCGACGCCATCGGCTTCAGCAACAACCACACCTTCGACCGCGGCGCGCAGGGCCTCGCGGACACGAAGCAGACCGCAGCGCGGGCGGGCGTCGGCTTCTTCGGCGCGGGCGCAAACCGCGCGGAGGCCGAGGCGCCGTTCCTCATCGAGACCCCTCACGGCACCGTCGGCGTGGTCGCCTTCACCTACCCGCGCGGCCAGCAGGCCACGGAGTCCCAGGCGGGGGCGATCTTCATGAGCCGGGCCGCCATCCAGCGCGGGCACCGCCTGGCCCGTGAGGCAGGCGCCCGTTGGGTCGTCGCCTTCACCCACTGGGGCAAGAACTACGCGCCGCTGGGGGCCTGGCAGAAGGTCCGGGCGCGCCAGTTCGCGAAGGCCGGCTACGACCTCGTCGTGGGGCACGGGCCGCACATCCAGCAGCCGGTGGGCCGCATCGGCGACACCCTGATCCTCTACTCGATCGGCAACTTCGTCTTCAACAGCAAGGGCCGGTTCCAGAAGCTGGACACGCCGCCCTGGGGCCTCGTCGCCCGCACCTGGCTGGGGCCCGAGGGCTTCGAGGCGGTCGAGCTGCGCTGCCTCCAGGCCGACAACCTGGTCTCGAAGTACAAGCCGCGGCCCTGCACCGAGCAGGAGCGCCCGAAGTCCTACGAAGCCCTCGGCGGCCTCGCACACACCCAGGGGGATGCGGCGTGGGTGCGCTTCTGAAGCAGGCCCCTTGGGTCCTCGGGGTCGCCGCGCTCGCGACGGCGGCCGTCGTCCTGCCCTTCGGCTTCGAGGCCCTCTGGCTCGGTGAGACGAACCTGTGGATGCCGGTGCTCGCGCCGATCGCCCTCGGCCTGTGGGCTGGGATCGCCTGGCGTGAGCGGAAGGGGCTGGTCGACCCACGGCACACCGCGGTGCTGCTGGGCCTCGCCCTGGCGGTCTTCGCCTTTCACCACACCACCTCGCTCCCGGGCGCGCTGACGGGCGGCACGGTCCGCGCGTGGAGCCAGTTCCACTACTACGTCGGCAGCAAGTACCTGGGCGAGCTCGGCTGGTTCGATCTCTACGGGGCGACGGTCGCCGCGGACGAGGCCTACGACGGTCCGGAGCCCGGCTTCGAGGTCGCGACCTCGGTCCGCGACATGCGCACCTACACCCTGCGCCCGCGCGCGGAGATCCTGGCCGAGTTCGATCCCACGACGATCTCCCCCGAGCGGCTCGCGCAGCTGGGCCGCGACACGCGCTGGCTCCGCCGCCACACCGACGACGAGCACGCGCGGCGCGTGCTGATGGATCTGGGCTACAACCCCGCGCCCCCCTGGACCCTGCTGGGCACCCCCGTGGCCAACGCCATCGAGCTGGGCGGGCCGGCCTACCCGCTGATCACGAGCTCCGACCTCTGGATGCACGTGATCTTCGTGCTCGCGATGCTCTGGGGCTTCGGCGCGCGCCCCGCGATCCTCTCTTTCCTGTGGATCCACGCGATCCCCCTGAACGAGACCGTGCTCATCGGCGGCTTCTTCAACTTCGACTGGCTCGCGGCCACCGCGCTCGCCCTGGCCGCCTGGCAGCGGGATCGGCCGGTGCTCTCTGCGGTCGCCTTGTCCTGGGCCGCGATGACGCGGGTCTTCCCCGGCTTCCTCGCGCTGCCGATCCTCGTCCGCGTCCTGTACGGCCTGGTCAAGAACGAGCACGACCCCCGCCGCCTGCGCTTCGCGGCGACCTTCGTCCCGCTCTGCGCGCTGCTGTTCGTCGCGTCGCACGGCACCGGCCGGGGCCTGCAGACCTGGCCGGAGTGGGCCGAGAAGATCTCGCTGCACAGCGCCCACCACCCCACCAGCGGCGCCCGGCGCGTCGGCCTGGCCAAGCTCGCGCAGCACCGGCCCGACAAGAAGGGCTTCCTGCGCACGCCCCGGCACCCCAAGGGCGAGCTGGCCCGCTCCATCAAGCGCCGCAAGCACGTGGCGATGGTGCTCGGCCTGGGGCTGCTGCTCTTCGCCATCCGCCGCCGCAGCGACGCCGAGGCGATGCTCCTGACCCTCTTCGCCGTCTGGCTGCTTACGACCTCGTCGCGCTACTACGCCTCGGTCTGGGCGCTGCTGTTCGCGCTGCCCGTGATCAGCCGCGGGCGGGGGCCGCCGCTCTTCGCGGCCGGCGTCCTGCTCGCCATGAGCGCCCTCTTCCGCGTGCCCGGCGGACACACGGCGAACTACCTGGCCTTCAACTACGGCGCCGCGGTGCTCTGGGTCGGCCTCTGCCTGCTCTACCTGCGTGAGGACCGCCGCTAGCTACTCCTGCACCACCGACAGGAACATCTCGGCGATCTGGGCGTGGCCGAGGCTGTTGGGGTGGGTGCAGGTGATGTCGAACCAGCGATCCGCGCCCGGGCCCAGGTAGCAGCGCGCGTCGGGGTTCTCGTTGTTCCAGCCGTGGCCGCAGAAGCTCTCGAGCATGAAGAGCATGTCGGCGCCCTGCTCCACCGCGATGCGCATGTACTGCTCCTGGATCCAGACCACCTGCTCGGCCAGGAAGTCGGGGTCCGGGGGAGGGGCGTCGAAGCCCGCCAGGCCCGCCATGGGGCAGGAGCCGATCTCGCCGGTGCCGTCG
>JAJDAI010000290.1 GCA_029261955.1 Deltaproteobacteria bacterium
TCGAGCTGGATCTGCTCGAAGGGGGCCGCAGCGAGCTCTCCATCGAGCGCCTGATGCCCGCCGAGCGCCTCTACCGGGTCACCGGCGGCGGGATCTACCGGGACAGCGTGCTGCTCGGGGAGCCCGTCCCGCTGCGCGACCCCCTGCTCAACGCCCAGGTCGTCGGCGTCGACAGCACGCACACCGCCGTGCACGACGGCCAGCTGTTCTGGGTCTGGGGCGACACCCTGCGGCCGGCCTACGTGCTCGGTCACTTCAAGACGGCGGGGGCGACGAGCCTGCTTCCCTCGGATGGGGGACTGGACCCCTCGGTCGGCGTGGATCTGGACTACTTCGTGGGGGAGGACGGCTTCTCCCGCGGGGTTGCGGACGTGGCGGACGAGGGCCTGGTCTGGACCTCGGGCCTCGTGTCCATCCCCGCGGACCCGCCGGAGCTCATCGGTTCCTACGTCAACGTCGGCGGCGAGGACGGACGCTACGGCGCGGGCATGCTGCGTTGGGACCCGGTGGCCGAGTCCTTCGAGATCCTGGTCAGCTGGCCCGAGCAGAGCCTCAGCGAACCGACGGGCACGGCCTTCCTGGAAGGGGACTTCGTCTACTTCACCGACGTGGCGGGCGGCGACGGCTTCTCCGCGCGCTTCCGAACCGTGCGCGTGCCGGCGGACCTGCAATCCCTCGCCGACCCCTCCACCTACCTGACGACCTTGTCCAACAACCAGCTGGTCGATGCCTTCTCCGACCGCCAGGTCGAGGGCCACATCGGCAGTGTCTTCTGGAATGAGCACCTCGGGCGCTACCTGAGGATCTTCGCGCGGGCCTGGGGCGAGGATGCCTTCCTCGGCGAGACCTGGCTGGCGGCCTCGGACACGCCCATGGGCCCCTGGGTCTGGGCGACTCAGATCGTCACCCACGACGACTACAGCTTCTACAACCCGCGGCAGCACCCGGAGTTCGACGCAGGCAGCCAGGTCTACTTCGAGGGCACCTACTCCCAGACCTTCTCCGACGCCCAGGAGCCGACGCCCCGCTACGACTACAACCAGGTGATGTACCGGCTGGATCTGGAGCGGCTGACCCTGCCCGTGCCGATCTACGGCGAGGGCCTGTGGACGCGGGAGTTCGTGCCCGAGGGAGGCGACGCGCTGCCCCCGGCCTTCTTCGCGCTGGACCGGGAGCGGGCGAACAGCGTGCCCCTGCACTGGACCGCGCCGGACTGCGCGCCGCGCAGCCTGAGTCGCGACGGGAGGGGCGAGCTGGCCTTCTGGGCCATGGAGGCGCAGGACAGCCCGCAGCTCAGGCCCCTCTACAGCCACCTGCTCTCCGGGGGCGGGCGCCGCTACAGCCTGGAGCCCGGCCTCGATCCCGTGGGCTGGGTCTGGCCGAACCCCGTGGATCGAGCCTTCCCCGCGCGGGAGCACCCCGGCGGGCTGAGCGCGGACGCGGGCCCCGATCAGTGCCCCTTGGAGGGGGCGGCGGTCCTGCGGGCGGCGTCCAACGATCCCGAAGCGAGCTTCCGTTGGACCTGGGAGGGCGGCGAGGCGGAGGGGCCCGAGCTGGTGCTCGAATTCGAGGGCCTGCGGGTCTTCACGCTGGAGGCGACCGCGCCTTCCGGTGCGATCGCGCGTGACGTGGTGGTGGTCGAGGCCGGCCCGCGGGGCTGCGGCGGCTGCCTCTTCGCGGGGCAGGGGAGGGGCACTCCGGCGCTGCTGCTCTGCTCGATCGCGCTGTGGAGGCGGAGACGGCGAGCCCCGGCAACTTGACTCGCGGCCCTCACGCGCGTGAAATGCACGCCTTCCGCACCGGGGCCGGTCGCGGATCCATCTCCTGAGGGCTCCAGATGCTTTCCCTGCGCGGTTACTGCTACATCGACAGCTTGCAGCCCCACCTTGCGTCGTTCATCGGCACCACGGCGAAGGGCTTCCTCCCCGTCCCGGGCCAGGCGTCGCTGTGGATCGAGACCGCTCCGGGCATGGTCATCAACACCCTGACCGACGTCGCCCTGAAGGCCACGGACTGCATGCCGGCCATCCAGCTCGTCGAGCGGCGCTACGGCGCCCTGGAGCTGCACCACGACGACAAGGGGCAGGTGCTGGCCGCGGGCCAGGCCATCCTCGACCACGTCGGCCTCAAGGAGGAGGAGCGGGTCCGTCCGAAGGTCATCTCGGACCAGATCATCCGCTCCGTCGAGCCCTACCAGACCCAGCTGATCAACCGGATCCGCTACGGGCAGATGATCGTCCCGGGCGAGTCGCTGTTCATCCTGGAGTGCGAGCCCGCCTGCTACATCACCCTCGCCGCCAACGAGGCCGAGAAGAGCGCCAACGTGAACCTGGTCGAGATGCGCTCCATCGGCGCCTTCGGCCGGCTCTACATGGGCGGCTCGGAAGCCGAGATCGACTGCGCCCGCGAAGCGGCCATCGCCGCGCTCGAGAGCCTCAAGGGCGTCGACGCCTAATTCGAGAATCCCGCGGCGTTGCCGCAACCTGGAGCTGAATCGATGTCCGATGCCCTTGGAATGATCGAGACCCGTGGCTTCGCCGCGATGGTTGAGGCCTCCGACGCGATGGTGAAGGCCGCGCGCGTGGAGCTGGTTGGTTACGAGAAGATCGGTGGCGGCTACGTCACCGCCATCGTCCGTGGCGACGTCGCAGCCGTGAAGGCCGCGACCGAGGCTGGTGCCCGCGGCGCGCAGCGCGTCGGCGAGCTCGTCTCCGTGCACGTCATCCCGCGTCCGCACGGCAACGTCGACGAGGCGCTCCCGCTCGGCCGGCAGGGCAAGAAGAAGTAGAGGGGCGAAGCCGTGAAGCTCGCCCGCGTGGTGGGGACGGTCGTCGCCACCCAGAAAGACCCCAAGCTCGAGGGCCTGAAGTTCTTCCTGCTCCAGGACCTGGGCCGGGACCTTCAGCCTCGCGACAGCATCGTCGTGGCCGCCGATTCGGTGGGCTGCGGGGTGGGCGAGGTCGTTCTGTACGCTTCGGGCAGCTCGGCCCGGCAGACGACCCAGACCGACAACCGTCCCTGCGACGCGACGGTCATGGCCATCGTCGACGCCATCGACGCGCCCGACGAACGCCTCTACGACAAGGCATCTGACTGATGGCTGAACTCTCCCCGGACCAGATCCAGAGCGT
>JAJDAI010000030.1 GCA_029261955.1 Deltaproteobacteria bacterium
GGGGTCGACGGAGCCTTGCGCAGGCGGCGCAGCAGGACGCCAGGCGCCGTCTCGGGCGCGGTCGGCGGCTCAGACCCGGGCCACGTCACGGACCGCTCCGTCGTGCGGGTTCTCCGGACTCCGTCTGGTGGCTCGCTCGCCACATCAGCTCCACCCCCGGGCGCGCTGCGTCGCCGCAGCTTGTTCAGGACGGGGCCTTCCTGGGCCAGTCGTCACGCTCTGCACCCTAGCCTACGCCAGGGAGGTGTACGCGGCTGTTGCGGGTCGGTCTGCGGAGAGCGGCTAGAGCGCCGCGTCGCCCTCGTGCAAGGCGACGATGCGCTTGCCGATGCGGATGGTGTCGCCGACCTTGAGCTCGACCTGGCTGCCCTTGCGGACGACCGAGCCGTTCACCTTGATGGGGCACCAGAAGCTGAGCCGCTCCAGCACGACCTTGGCGTCTTCGCGGGTCAGGCGGGCCGCCTCGTTCACCCAGAGCCAGCGCCCGGCGAGCCGCATGGTGTTGCCCGCGCCGAAGCCGATCAACGTGACGCGGGCTTCGAGCACGACCGGCTCGTTCGAGTCGATCTGGAGCTTGGGGGTGGCCTGCGCGCGCGCCTTCTGGCGCATCTGGGCCATGACCTCGGGGGAGATGGCCGTCGTGGCGTTGTGGCCCTTGCGCTTGAGGGCCTCCATGTAGGCCTCGAGCGGGCTCTTCACGGCGTCGGACTTGCGGTCGCGGGAGACCATGCCCGCGGGCTTCGGCTCCTCGGGCGGCAGCGAGTCGTCGACGGGCACGAAGCCGTCGGCGTGGTACTGCAGGATGAAGTCGGCGATCTCGAGCTCGTCGCCGTCCTGGAGGCGGTGGCGCTGCACGCGGCGGCCACCGACGAAGGTGCCGTTCTTGGTGCCCTGGTCCTCGACCACGTAGCCGGCCGGGCTCAGGTACACGCGGGCGTGTGACCTGGAGATCAGCGGGTGCTTGAGCTGGATGGCGGCGTCGTCGCCCCGGCCAATCATCATCTCGCCGGCGCCCAGCTCGATGGTGTTGACGAGTTTTCCAGAGTTGATGATCGAGATCCGTGCCACGAATCGTTCCTCTTGGGTCTGAGGCACCGGATTGTAGCAAGGAAGGAGGCCGACCACGTTCGACAGCCTCGTCTGCGCTTCAGTACCCCTGTGCGGGTTCCGGCCGGCGGCCAGAACGACTATCCTCCGCGCCCGCGCACCCGAAGCCTCCGGAGAGCCCCGTGCAGGACATCGACCTCGTTCAGAATCACTACACCCGCCTCGAATCTGCCCTCGACGCAGGCCGTGCCAAGCTTGGCCGCCCGCTGACGCTGGCCGAGAAGGTGCTCATCTCGCATCTCGACAACCCCGACGACGTGGGTTGGACGCGCAAGGAAGACTTCCTGCTGCTCCGCCCCGACCGGGTCGCGATGCAGGACGCCACGGCGCAGATGGCGCTGCTCCAGTTCATGATGGCCGGCCGCGACAAGGTCGCTGTGCCCTCCACCGTGCACTGCGACCACCTCATTCTCGCGCACAAGGGCGCGGGCAACGACCTGCTCCAGGCCGTCGACGTGAACCAGGAGGTCTACGACTTCCTCGCCAGCGTCTCGAAGAAGTACGGCTGCGGCTTCTGGAAGCCCGGCTCCGGGATCATCCACCAGGTGGTGCTCGAGAACTACGCCTTCCCCGGCGGGATGATGATCGGCACCGACAGCCACACCGTGAACGCGGGTGGCCTCGGCATGGTGGCGGTCGGCGTCGGCGGCGCGGACGCGGTCGACGTGATGGCGGGCATGCCCTGGGAGGTGAAGGCCCCCGGCCTCATCGGCGTGAAGCTGACGGGCAAGCTCAGCGGCTGGACCTCGGCGAAGGACGTGATCCTCAAGGTCTGCGACATCCTCACCGTCAAGGGCGGCACCAACCACATCGTCGAGTACTTCGGTCCCGGCGCGCGGACCCTGTCCTGCACCGGCAAGGGCACGATCTGCAACATGGGCGCGGAGCACGGCGCGACGACGTCGATCTTCCCCTTCGACGACAAGATGGCCGACTACCTGCGCGCCACGGACCGCGCCGAGGTCGCCGACCTCGCCCTGGCGCACGCCGCGCTGCTCCAGGCCGACCCCGAGGTCGAGGCGAACCCCGAGGCCTACTTCGATCGCGTGATCGAGATCGACCTCAGCACGCTGACGCCGCACCTCGTCGGGCCGCACACGCCCGACCTCGCGCGCCCCATCGCCGACATGAAGGTCGAGGCGGTCGAGAAGGGCTACCCGGTCGACGTGACCCACGCCCTCATCGGCTCCTGCACCAACAGCTCCTACGAGGACATGGGCCGCGCGGCGCACGTGGCGCGCCAGGCGACGGCCGCGGGCCTCAAGGCGAAGATCCCGCTGTGGATCAGCCCCGGCTCGGACACCGTGCAGGCCACCATGGAGCGCGACGGCCAGGCCGAGGCGCTCGAGGCCATCGGCGCCACGGTGCTCGCCAACGCCTGCGGTCCCTGCATCGGCCAGTGGCAGCGGGACGACATCATCCCGGGGAAGACGAACTCCATCGTCAACTCCTTCAACCGCAACTTCCGCAAGCGGAACGACGGCAACATCGACACGCTGTCCTTCATCGGCTCGCCGGAGCTGGTCACGGCCATCGCCCTCAGCGGGCGCCTGGACTTCGACCCGACGCGGGACACCATCGACGGCTTCAAGTTCGTGCCGCCGGTCGCCGACGAGCTGCCGAAGCAAGGCCTGGAGACGCGCTTCGACGGCTTCATCCCGCCCGCCGAGGACGGCAGCGGGGTGCAGGTCATCGTGGCGGACGACAGTGAGCGGCTGGAGCTGCTGACGCCCTTCGCGGCGTGGGATGGCAACGACCTGTCGGACATGCCCGTGCTGCTCAAGGCGCTCGGCAAGTGCACGACGGACCACATCAGCCAGGCCGGCCCGTGGCTCAAGTTCCGCGGT
>JAJDAI010000291.1 GCA_029261955.1 Deltaproteobacteria bacterium
TCCCCCGGGGGGACCTCGCCGTCGGCGTAGGCGGTCTGGACCTCGCCCCGCCAGACGCGCTCGGGGTCGTGGCAGACGGCGCAGAAGACCACTTCGTCGACCCCACGCTCGGCCACGAAGTTCCGAACGGCGGCCTGGTACAGCAGGTTGTCCGTGGCGAAGCGGTGCGGCGAGGCGGCCCACTCAGCCACGATGGCGTCGTGGCAGCCGGCCTCCTCGCAGCCCCCACCGACCTCCAGAGACAGGGGCGAGGCCCGCTCGGCCGCGGTCATCGGGGTCGCCGACGACGTGCCACGTGAAACGCTGGGCCCCGGGAGCGCCCACCCGACCCCGGCCGCCAGCATCACCCCCAGGCCGAGCCGTCGAGCGCGCGGAGTCCGCGCCGCATGCAGCCCCACCACCAGGGCGCACAGGAAGCCCACCACGCTGTGCAGATCCAGCCACATCAGCCGGCTCGAGCCCCGAACCAGCCCCGCCGCGGGCAGGCCGACCGCCACCGCCGCGAGCACGCTGAGCGCCGCGCCCACACCCAGGATCGCGGTCAGCGGCTGCCGCGACGCCCGCCGGGTGTGCTTCCAGAGCGCCGGGCCGCCGACCACCAGAACCAGCAGCCCGAGCAGCCCGTGCAGGACGAGCCCCGCCCCCGCCAGCGGGGTCCAGCCCAACCCCAGCCCATGCGCCACCCCGAGCACCACGGCTCCGAGCACGGCCGCCAGGGCGAGGCGCTGCATCACGGGGCCCGGCTGAACTCGCCGTCGGCCAGGAACGCCGCCGTCTGCTTCATGACCTCGGGCCACGCCATGATCCAGGTGTGGCCGTAGGGCAGGACGAGGAAGTCGCGCGCGCCCTCCCAGCGGGCCTCGTCCAGAGCGACCTTGCCGTCGTGCTCGCCCTCGTCGGCCGGCGCGTAGGCCATCGAACCGTCCCCGAGCGACCAGGGGAAGCCGGTGGGCTTGCTCGGCGCGCCCGCGATGATCCCGAACTCCGCGTCGGGATCCCCGGCCCCTTCGCAGTCTCCCTGCTCGCCCGGCAGCAGCTTGCGCAGCGGGTCGAAGCGCCCCCAGGGAAGCTTGAGCACCTCGTCCCGCATGTGCTGGGCGAAGCGGCTTCCGCGGCTCGGCGGCGCGATCATCACGACCCGGTTGGGCCCCTTGATCTCGTGCTTCGCGAGCATGGAGCGCACCACGATGCCGCCCATGCTGTGGGTGACGAAGTGCACCGTGACCGGCCGACCGCGCTGCCGCTCCACGGCGTCCCGAAAGCGCAGGACCTGGTGGTAGAGCTGATCGGCGAGGTCCGAGATTTCGCGGTGCAGGTTGAGCTGCGTGATCGGCCGGACCAGGTAACCCTCCCGCCGCAGCCGAGCTGCCATGGGCAACATCGAAGCCCCGGTGCGCAGGAAGCCGTGTACGAGGACGACGAGGCAATCGCTGGGGTTGGCGGTCACGGGGGTCAACCTGCCCACAAAGAGGCAGAAGGTAAAGGGGACCCGACCCCCGGGACCGCCCCGACGCGGGGGAGGAGGAGGAGTGCGTCGGCGCATGAGGCCGGATCCCACCCTTGGATAGGGCCGATCAATTCCGGGATCCAGGGACCCCCGCGGCCCGTTGGCTATCCTGCTCCGCGCATGAGCACCGCTACGCCCAAACGACACGGTCCCGCGCTGCTGCGCTTTCTCGCCCGCTGGGACCGCGACGCCGACGCCTTGCGGCAGGCCGTCTGCGACGTCGCCGGGCGTGAAGTCCACTTCGCTCGCTCCGAGGTGCCGACCGACTCGGAGGCGCTCTTCGCCCTCTTCGACCGCGACCCGCTCGGCGCCGTGACCCAGCAGACCGACGGCTCCTGGGTCCTGCCCTGGAACCCCTGGGCCGCCTACCGCCACCTCGTCGAGGAGCGCTACATCCCGCCGAGCGGCCCGCCGCTGCACGCGAAGATCCCGCTGCCCTACCACCTGGTCCCCGGCCCGCTGCGGATGATGCTCTACCCCCTGATCGCCGGCCGGCAGGACGAGGACCCCGGCGCCCGCCCCCCCTCGCCCGGCTGGCCCATCGAGGAGCGCCTCGACGCCTTCCGGGCCGGCCTCTTCGAGGGCATCGCCAGCAAAACGGACGACGCACGCGGCCCCTGGCCCGGCGGCGCCCGCTACCCCCTGCTCTTCACCTGCGACGTCGACACGAAGGACGGCATGAAGGCCGCCGGCTCGGTGCTCGACGACCTCGTCGACCTCGGCGTGAAGCCCTGCTTCTTCCTGGTCGGCAAGGGCTACAAGTGGGACGAGGGCTTCTGCGACGCCGTGCGCCAGGCGGGCGGGGAGATCGGGCTGCACGGGGACACCCACGACAACCGCATCAGCTACGTCGACGCCGCGCGCGCGGGCAAACGCCTCGATCGCTGCCGCGACCAGCTGGTCCGCCACGGGATCCTCGGCTTCCGCTCGCCCTCGCTGCTCGTGAGCGACGCCCTGTACGAAGCCGTGGGCGAGCGCTTCGCCTGGGACTCCTCGGTCCCGGACACCGACACGAACACGCTGCTCGGCCCCCGCCGCGGCTGCGGCACCACCTTCCCCTTCCGCCGCTCCGGCACCCTGGTCCTGCCCACCACGATGCCGGCGGACGACCGCCTGCTGCTGCTGGGCTACCGGGGCCTCGACCTCGTCGAGCCGTTGCGCCAGAAGTGGCAGCACGTCCGCGCGACCGGCGGCCTCTGCCACTTCCTCACGCACCCCGAGCCCCACCTGCTCGGGCGCCCGGTGGTCCGGGACCTGTTCCTGTCGCTGCTCAAGGAAATCCTCGACGCGGGCGACGCCTGGGTCGCGACGCCGTCGATGGTCGCGGGGTACTGGCGGTCCCTGGAAGAGGCGTGAGCCAGCCGGCGAACCCGCGGTCGCGCCCTGCGCGGGGCACGGGCTCGATCCTCGTCACGGGCGCCACGGGCATGCTGGGCCGTGCCCTCTGCGCCCGACTCGCGGCGTCGAAGACCCGCTTCCGCGCCCTCGTCCGCGTGCACTCGAACCGCGACCTGCTCAGCGGAACCGGCGCGTGGATGGCCGAGGGAGACCTGCTCCGGCCGTCCTCCTTGATCGCCCCCCTGGAAGACGTGCGGCTCGTGCTGCACCTCGCCGGCAGCCTGCGCGGCCCCGACTACTCGGTTCATGTGGAGGGGACCCGAAACCTGCTGGTGGCGGTCGCGAGCTCGGCCCGCATCGTGGCCATCTCCTCGGACACCGTCCTGCGAACGCACCGCTCGGCCTACGCGGAGAGCAAGGCCGAGATGGAGGCGCTGCTGGCCGCCGACCCGCACGAGGCCGTCGTCCTGCGCCCACCGATGATCCTGGGCCCCGGCTCACCGCACCTGGCTTCGCTGGAGCGAGCCGCCCGCCTGCCGGTCGTGCCCATCCCGCCCTCGGGCCGCAAGGGACCGGTCTGGGTGGGGGACGTCGCTGACGCCGTGCTCGCCGCAGCCGAGCTGGACGAGCTGCCCGATGGCCCCATCGGCCTGCCGGGCGAGCTTCAGCCCCTCGACGCCTTGATCAAAGCCGTCGCAGAGGCCAACAACTGGCGCATCCCAAGGACCGTGAGCGTGCCACGCAAGGCACTCACGGGCGCCGCGCGGCTCCTGGGCTCGCTCCAGTCCAGGCCGCTGCTGGACCTCGAACGGCTGGACGGCCTGGCGGAGGAGGTCCGGCTGGATCCCCGGCGCGCGCGCGAGCTGCTCCGTTGGGATCCGAAGCCGCTGAGGGAGGTCCTGCGGCTCTGCTACTCGTCGTCGGACCAGAACCCGACGTAGACCATGCCGTCCTTGCGGCCGACCGGGTGCTGCTTGAGGCAGAAGCCCGGGTCCTCGTAGCACTCGCCGGTGCGGACGTTGAAGGCCCAGCGGTGGGCGCCGCAGGTGATGATCTCGCCGTCCAGCTTGCCGCCGTCGGCCAGGGACACCCGCTCGTGAGGGCAGGGATCGCCGGACGCGAACAAGGTGCCCGCGACGTTGTAGAGGGCGACCTCGTAGTCCTCGATCACGAGCTTGCGCTTGGTCCCCTCGGGGACCTCGCTCTCGGGGCAGGCTTCGTAGAAGAAGTAGGGCACGGCGGCGAATGGTAGCGCGCGATTCGGCAAGACGCGGATCCTCCGAAATCCCGGCCTTATACTCGCGCGAACTTCAGGAGTTCCGATGCCGCAGCGAAACGAAGATTTCAAGATCACCCGCGAGTTCGTCCACGCCATGCCCAAGAGCGATCTGCACTGCCACCTGGATGGCAGCCTGCGGGTCGAGACGATCCTGGAACTGGCCAAGGAGGAGGGGATCGACCTGCCCGCGGCCGACGTGCCGGGCATGCGCGAGGCGGTGCACGCGGGCAAGCTCTGCGACGACCTGGTCGACTACCTCAAGGCCTTCGACATCACCTGCCGGGTCCTGCAGACGCAGTCCGCGCTGGAGCGGGTCGCGTTCGAGCTGGCCGAGGACGCCGCGCGAGAGAACGTGAAGTACCTCGAGGTGCGCTACGCACCCATCCTGCACACGCTCGGCGGGCTCCGGCTCGACCAGATCGTGCAGGCGGTGCTCGACGGCCTCGATCGCGCCGAGCGCACCTACGACCTGCGCACCGGCCTGATCATCTGCGGCATCCGCAACATGACGCCGGAAACCTCGCTGCGCATCGCGGAGCTGGCGGTCGCCTTCAAGAACCGCGGCGTGGTCGGCTTCGACCTCGCAGGCGCCGAGTACGACCACCCGGCCAAGGCCCACCGCGACGCCTTCCAGCTGATCCGCAACAACAACATCAACGTGACCATCCACGCCGGCGAGGCCTACGGCCCCGAGTCGATCCACCAGGCCATCCACGCCTGCGGATCGCACCGCATCGGCCACGGCACGCGCCTGAAGGAGAGCGGGGATCTGCTCAACTTCGTGGCCGACCACCGCATCCCGCTGGAGATCTGCCTCAAGAGCAACATCCAGACGCGCGCGGTGCCCTCGCTGGCCGCGCACCCCTTCCGCTTCTACCTGGACCTCGGTCTGCGGGTGACGCTGAACACCGACAACCGGCTCATCACGGACACCACGGTCACCGACGAGTACCTGCTCGCCGCGAAGCAGTGGAGCCTCGATGTCGACGAGCTGAAGTGGATCATGGTCAACGGCTTCAAGTCGGGCTTCCTGCCCTTCCGCGAGAAGACCCTGCTGACCCGCCGCGTGGTCACCGAGTACGACGAGCTGGTCCAGAAGTTCCGGGCCAAGCAGAACGCCGCCTCGAAGAAGGCCCCGAAGGCGCAGGACCAGCCCTCGGCCTGAGCCTCCGAGCCACCGGCCCCGGGAGCAGGGCCTGCGGCGCGTCGACCCCCCACAGGACTCGCTGAACCGCGGTCAGCTCAACGCCTCCCTGCAAGGCGGGCGGAGGAGGTGCAGCCTTCTCGCGATTCTGTTGCGCACAGCTTGTCCACAGGCTCCCTGTGGAAAAGTCCCAAGGGGGCTCTGGATGGCCTGATCTGGCTTGACAAGCACAGGCCGGACGGGGATAGACGGCACTGCGCCAGGGTGATGGATCCCGTTGACAGCCAGGAATCATGGACTACATTGGTCCACGTTACCGGCAGGCTCGAGGAGCGATCGGGTCAACTCCCCGGAACGAAAGAGGTTTCAGCGTGAGCGACAGCGCGACCCCACGGGTCTTCTACTTCGACAACTACGCGTCGACCCGCACCGACCCCCGTGTGGTCGAGGCCATGCTCCCGTACTTCACGGAGGCCTACGGCAACTCGAACTCACGTTCGCACTCCTACGGCTGGAAGGCCGAGGAAGGCATCGATCAGGCCCGCGAGCAGGTCGCAGCGCTCATCGGCTCGAAGCCGGCCGAGCTGATCTTCACGTCGGGCGGGACCGAGTCCTGCAACCTCGCCGTCTTCGGCGTGGCCCGGATGTACGCCGAAAAGGGCAAGCACATCGTGACCTCGGCGGTCGAGCACCGCGCGGTCATGGACCCCATCCGCCAGCTGGAGCGCGAAGGCTGGGACGTCACCTACCTGCCGGTGGATACGACGGGCCTCATCGACCTCGCTGAGCTCGAGGCGGCGATCCGCGAGGACACGACCCTCGTCAGCATCATCTTCGGCAACAACGAGATCGGCACCCAGCAGGACAGCAAGGCGATCGGCGCCATCTGCAAGGACAAGGGCGTCGTCTTCCACCTGGACGCGTGCACGGGCCTCGACACCGAGGCCATCAACGTGGACGAGCACGGCGTGGACCTGCTCAGCCTGTCCGGCCACAAGATCTACGGGCCCAAGGGCATCGGCGCGCTCTACGTGCGGCGGCGTCGCCCGCGCGTCCGCCTCCAGCCGATGATGCTCGGCGGTGGCCAGGAGCGCGGCATGCGCCACGGCACGCTGAACGTCCCCGGCATCGTGGGCCTCGGGAAGGCTGCCGCGCTGTGCCTCGAAGAGCGTGACGCGGACCGCGCGCGGATCCTCGGCCTGCGCAACCGCATGGAAGCGGCCTTCATGGAGCTGGAGGAGGTCTACGTCAACGGCCACCCCACCCAGCGGCTGCCCGGCGCACTCAACGTCAGCTTCAACTACGTCGAGGGCGAGAGCCTGATGATGGGCATGCCCAACGTCGCGGTCAGCTCCGGCTCGGCCTGCACGTCGGCGACGCTGGAGCCCTCGCACGTGATGCGCGCGCTCGGCGTGTCCGAGGACCTGGTCCACACGTCGATCCGCTTCAGCCTCGGCCGCTTCACCACGGACGAGGAAGTGGACACGGCCACCGAGCAGTGCCTCGCCTCGGCCCAGAAGCTGCGGGACATGAGCCCGCTCTGGGAGATGTTCAAGGAAGGCATCGACCTGTCCGCCATCGAGTGGAAGCACGACTAGCGGATCGATCATTTCGTGGACAGACTAGGTCCAGAATACTGACTGCACGCGGCCCCTCGGGGCTGGAGGAATACATGGCTTACAGCGACAAGGTCGTCGACCACTTCGACAACCCACGCAACATGGGCTCGCTCGACAAGAACAGCACCGAGGTCGGCACCGGCATCGTGGGCGCGCCCGAATGCGGCGACGTCATGAAGCTGCAGATCCAGGTCGAAGACGACCGGATCGTGGACGCGAAGTTCAAGACCTTCGGCTGCGGCTCGGCGATCGCCTCGTCGTCCCTGGCGACCGAGTGGGTCAAGGGCATGACGCTGGACGAAGCCCACAACATCAAGAACACCGACATCGTGCAGGAGCTCGCGCTCCCGCCGGTCAAGATCCACTGCTCGGTCCTGGCCGAAGAGGCGATCAAGGCCGCGATCGAGGACTACCAGGCGAAGAAGGCCGAGTAGAGACATGGCTGCGACCGTCGACGTAACCGAGGACGCTGCCGCGAAGATCTCGACGATCTTTGCGCGGTCCGAGCTCGACTCCGAGGCGGGTCTGCGGATCGCGGTGCAGGGTGGCGGCTGCTCCGGGCTGTCCTACAACCTGTCCATCGACGACGAGCCGACCAAGTTCGATCGGGTCTTCGAGTCCAACGGCGTGAGGCTCATCGTCGACAAGAAGAGCTTCCTCTACACCGCTGGCCTGATCCTCGACTTCGACACCGACGAGTTCAACGGCGGCTTCCAGTTCCACAACCCCAAGGCCAAGGCCACCTGCGGCTGCGGAACGTCGTTCTCCGTCTAGCGTGAGTCCCCGACTCACGGTCCCCACATGAGCACCTACTCAAAGACCGCCGACTCGTTTCGCTGCGACGAGTGCGGGAAGCCCATGGCGTTCCCGCTCTTCTGCGATGAGTGCGGGACCGATTACCCCGAGCGTCGCGGCATGAGCGCCTTCGGCATCCTCGGCCTGCCGCGGACCTTCGAGATCGAGGCCTCCGAGATCGAGCGTCGCGAGCTGCTGCTCGCCCAGCGCCTGCACCCCGACCGCTGGCAGGGCCGCGGCGACCGCCTCTACAAGCGCGCGTTGCTCGCCCAGTCCGCCGTCAACGAGGCGCTCGGCCAGGTGAGCGACCCCTTCACCCGCTCCAGCACGCTGCTGGATCTCCAGGAGGACGCCGTCCCGCACGCCCAGCTGCCCCAGGCCTTCCTCATGGAGCAGCTCGAGCTCCAGGAGGAGATCGAAGAGGGCGTGGAGTCGGGCCGCAAGCGCGAGCTCAAGAAGGCCGTGCGCGCCGAGCTGAAGAGCCTGCGCGCCTCGCTGGCCGAAGCCTGGCTGACAGCCGCGGACGGGGACGCATCCGCCCTGGCCACCGTGCAGGAGCTCGTCGACCGAAGCCGCTACTGGAAAAACGCCGAGGTGGCCCTGCGCGGCCAGGCCCCGGGCTGAGACCGCAATCCAGGCAAAGAGGAGCGTGCACCGCGCCGCCTTCGGGTAGAAGGCGACGTCAGGAACAACCATGAAGATTCCGCTCAAGCTCAAAGGCCAGCAGGTCGAAATCGTCGCCGGCATCGACCTCGGAACCACCAACTCCCTCGCGGCGTGGGTGAACGAGGGCACGGCCCAGGTCATCCCCGACCGCCAGGGCCGCCGCATCACGCCCTCGGTCATCAACATCGACGCCGAACACCACGGCGTGGTGGGTGACGACGCGCAGGAGCGCGCGCTGGTGAACCCCGAGGGGCACCTCACCTCGATCAAGCGCTTCATGGGCCGCTCCCTCGAGGACGTGGTCGATGAGGCGAAGGCCGCCCCCTACCGCGTGGTCCGCGGAACGCGCACCGAGCAGTGCTCCATCCGCGTGCACGGCAAGGAGTACGTGCCCGAGGAGCTCTCGGCGATGCTCCTGACCGAGGTCAAGAAGCGCGCCGAGCGCGCGCTGAACGGGCGCCTGCGCCGGGCCGTGATCACGGTGCCCGCCTACTTCGACGA
>JAJDAI010000292.1 GCA_029261955.1 Deltaproteobacteria bacterium
GCCCCACATCCCCCTGCCGGAGCGGCCCTCGCTCAGCCGGCCCCCGGGTTCGGGCATGGCCGCGCACCTGAAGACGGCGACTGAGGTCCTGCGCGGGGCGAAGCAGCCGGCGCTGGTCATCGGCTCGCAGGCGCTGGTGAACCTGACCCCCGTCGAGGCCGAGGAGCTGGCGGCGGCGGTCACGGCCATGGGCATCCCGACCTTCCTGGGCGGCTCGGCCCGCGGGCTGCTCGGCCACCGCTCGGACATCCAGTTCCGCCACAAGCGCAGCAAGGCGCTGCGCGAGGCCGACGTGGTGCTGGTCGCGGGCTTCCCCTTCGACTTCCGCATGGGCTACGGCCGCAAGATCAACAAGGACGCGACGCTGATGTCGGTCAACCTCGACCCCATCGCGCTCAAGAAGAACCGCAAGCCCACGCACGGCTTCCGGCAGCACCCGGGGCACTTCCTGGTGCAGCTGGGCCGGACGGTTACGCGGGGCGCCTGGAGCGGTTGGTTCGACGTCCTCAAGGAGCGTGAGGAGGCCCGGGACGCCGAGATCGCCGCCACCCGGAAGCCCGATGGCCCGCTCGTGGACCCGGTCGACTTCTTCCTGCGGCTCGAGGAGAAGATCGCCGACGACTCGATCCTCATCGTCGACGGCGGCGACTTCGTGGCGACGGCGGCCTACATCGTCCGGCCGCGCAAGGCGCTGTCCTGGCTCGACCCGGGGGTCTTCGGCACGCTCGGCGTAGGCGGCGGTTTCGCGGTGGGGGCGGCCAGCGTGCGGCCCGACGCCGAGGTCTGGCTCTTCTACGGGGACGGCTCCAGCGCCTACTCCCTGGCCGAGTTCGACACCTACGTGCGCCTGGGCTTCGCGCCCATCGCCGTCATCGGCACCGACGCGTCCTGGCACCAGATCGCGCGGGACCAGATCACGATCCTGGGCGACCTCGTGGGCACCGAGCTGCGCAAGACCGACTACCACCTGGTGGCCGAGGGCTACGGCGGCAAGGGGATCCTCGTGACCGACCCGGCGAAGATCGACGAGGCCATCGACGAGGCGAAGAAGCTGAGCGCGGCGGGCACGCCCGTCTGCATCAACCTGCACCTGGCGAAGAGCGACTTCCGCGAGGGGTCGATCTCGATCTGAGGAGCGCCTGATGCCGACCGGCCACATCGTCGCCATGGGCGGGGGCGGCTTCTCCATGGAGCCGGAGAACCCGCTGCTCGACGGCTTCGTCCTGTCGCTCGCGCGATCGGATGACCCGCGGGTGCTGTTCCTGTCCCCCTCGGGGGACGACGGCTACGCGCTGCGCTTCTACGAGGGCTTCGGCGGCTTCGCCTGCCGGCCGGGCCACCTCAACCTCTTCCGGCTGCCCACCGCGGACCTGCGCGGGCTGCTGCTGGAGCAGGACGTGATCTACGTGGGCGGCGGCAACACCCGCTCCATGATGGCGCTGTGGAGGGAGTGGGGGCTGCCCTCGATCCTGGCGGACTGCCACGCCGAGGGGGCCGTGCTGGCCGGGGTCAGCGCCGGCGCCATCTGCTGGTTCGAGTGGGGCCTGACCGACTCGGTGCCCGGCACCCTGGGGCCGCTCGCCTGCACCGGCCTGCTGCCCGGGAGCTGCGCGCCGCACTACGACGGCGAGGCCGAGCGCCGGCCCACCTACCGGCGCCTGGTGGGGCAGGGGGGCCTGCCCGCTGGCTTCGGGATCGACGACTCCGCGGCCCTGCACTTCGCAGGCGGGGAGCTGGTGGAGGCGGTGTGCTCCGTGCCCGGGCGTGGCGCCTGGCGGGTCGAACGAGCCGGTGATGGCGCGAGCGAGACCCGGATCGAGGCGCGCGGGCTCTGAGCTTCGGGGCGGCGGCCTGGAGCCGAGCGCGCCGGCGAGCGATGCCCTCGGCAGTTCTTCTGCGGGCAGTGCGAGCGGGGGACCCTGGAGCCCGCGAGCTACTTCGACCGAGCCGTCGCGGCGTCCCAGCTCAGGCTCAAGCCCACCTCGAAGCCCTCGTGCCAGCGCTCGCTGGTCTGTTCGCCGACCGTCTTGGTGTTCCAGGTGACGGCGTCGAGGATGTTCTTGAGCTTCAGGCCCAGGCTGAAGCCGGCGGGCAGGCGCTGCGAGCCCACGAAGTCGAGCTGGTGGAAGGGCTCCTCGTAGGTGTCCGGCGCGCCCAGGGCGCCCACCTCTTCGATGCGCCGCCCGAAGACGTTGTAGACCACCGAGAGGCGCGTGCCCCAGTCGGGGTTGTCGTAGCCCAGTTGCCCGTTCACGACCCAGGCGCTCTGGCCCTGGAGCGGGCGCTCCTGGTTGGTGTTGATGGAGCTGGCTGTGTCCAGCGAGATCTTCGACCAGATGAAGGACGCGTTGCCCGCGAAGTAGAGGTCCTCCAGCGCCGGCGTGATGAAGCCGAAGTTCTTTCGCCAGTCGAACTCCACGCCGACGTTGTCCGCCGCGAGGGCGTTGGCCCAGGTCACGCTCAGCTGCGCAGAGACGACGACGACGGTCTCGATGGGCTTCTCGAAGTGCTTGTAGAAGGCGCCGACGGACAGGGACTCGGACGGCGAGGGGTACCACTCCCAGCGCAGGTCGGCGTTGTGGATGAGCGCCCGCTCCAGCTCCGGGTTGCCGAAGGTCTGGCGGCCGCCGGTGACGTCGTTGAAGGTCGCGGGCGAGAGCTCCCGGAAGTCGGGGCGGGACAGGGTCAGGCCGTAGCCCCCGCGCAGGCGCATGTCGTGGGGCAGCTTGCCGGTGACGGTCACCGCAGGCAGCACATCGGTCGTGACGAGCGAGGCGTTGACGGGCTCGCCGTCGGGGTTGAAGAGCTCGAAGGTGCTGACGCTCTGGTCGCTGTGCTCGATCCGCACGCCCGCCATGAACGACAGGGGAGGGGCGATCGGCAGCTCCACCATCGCGTAGCCGTAGGCGATGGTCTGCTCGGCGGAGTAGTTGTCGGTCTGCCGTGTGACCTCCTCGAACTGGAAGCCGTCGACCCCGATGTTCTCGGGCTCGAAGATCTGCGAGGCGGGCTGCGACAGCACGGCGTCGTCCCCGGAGCGGGGGCCCTTGTGCATGAACTTGAAGCGGCGGGTGTCGACCGCACGCTCCTTGCGCAAGAAGCCGGCGCCGCC
>JAJDAI010000293.1 GCA_029261955.1 Deltaproteobacteria bacterium
GGATGCTGCCGCGCTTCGGCGGGCCGCTGAGGCTCTGGGCCCGCACCTTCTTCGACCGCATCGGCGACGAGTGCGACCTCGACCCGGTCCGTTCCGCCGCCGAGCAGGGCTCCGTCGTCTACGTGATGCGCACGCGCTCGCGCCTCGACTACCTCTTCTTCAACCACTTCGCCCTCAAGCACGACCTGCCGCTCGCGCGCTTCGCCAACGGCATCAGCACGCTCGGGCTGGGGCCGCTCAGCTCGGCCCTGCGCACCTGGTGGGCGAGCCGTCGCTACCGCGCGAGCACGGGCAAGCCCCTGCCGGATCCGGTGGACTCGGGCTTCCTCGAACGGCTGGTCCGCCGCGGTGATCCGGCGCTGGTCTTCCTGCGCCGCGGTCGCGAGTTCCCCTTCAAGCGCGCCCCCGGGCAGCGCGACCTCGTCGAGGTGCTGGTCGAAGCCCAGATGAAGCGGGACGAGCCCATCTTCCTCGTGCCCCAGATCCTCGTGTGGGAGCGAAGCCCCGATCGCACCAACCGCGGCCTGTTGGACGTGCTGCTCGGCGACCAGGACAGCCCCGGCGCCATGCGCAAGGTGCTGTTCTTCCTCCGCTACTACCGCGACGCGGTCGTGCGGATCGGCGAGCCGGTCAACCTCAAGGAGTTCCTGAAGCAGCAGGAAGGGCAGCCGGTCGCGCGCATCGCCAAGAAGCTGCGCTGGCTGCTGCTCGGCTACCTCTACCGCGAGCGCAAGGTCATCAAGGGCCCCGACGTGCGGCCCCGCCGCTGGATCTTCGACCGGATCCTGGCCGAGCCCGCGGTGCAGCGGGAGGTGGAGGCCACAGCGGCCCGCGAAGGGCGCAGCCGCCACGCCATCGAGAAGCGTGCCCGAAAGATGCTCGACCGCCTCGGCGCGGACTACCGCTGGACGGTGGTCATGTTCCTCAAGAACGCGATCGACGTGATCACGAAGCGCATCTACAGCGGCGTGGTCTTCGACGAGGAGGACGCGGAGCGCATCCGCCGCGCGGCCCGCAAGGGCACCGTCATCCTCGTGCCCAGCCACCGCAGCCACTTCGACTACCTGCTGCTGTCCTGGCTGATGTTCTACCAGGGGATGATGCCGCCCCACATCGCGGCGGGCGACAACCTCGCCTTCTTCCCCATGGGGCCGCTCTTCCGCCGCGCGGGCGCCTTCTTCATCCGCCGCAGCTTCGCGGGCGACCCGCTCTACGGGCAGCTGGTCGACCGCTACGTGCGCACCCTCGTCTCCGAGGGCTACACGCAGATGGCCTTCATCGAGGGGGGGCGCAGCCGCACCGGCAAGATGCTCCAGCCGAAGGTCGGGCTGCTCGGCTACTTCATGGACGCGATGGCGGACCGCGTGGTCTCCGACATCCAGCTGGTGCCGATCTACATCGCCTACGAGCGCGTCGTGGAGGACTACTCCGACGAGCTGACGGGCGGGCAGAAGAAGAAGGAGTCCGCGGGCGAGCTGCTGAAGGCCGGCAAGGTCCTGAGCCGCCGATTCGGGCGTGTCTACGTGCGGACAAACGAGCCCGTGAGCTTGCGTGAGTCCGTGGAAATATTCGGAAAACAGTGGCAGGGCGCGGACCGGGAAGACCGCAAGGCGCACCTGAAGCGCCTGGCCCAGCATGTCGCCGCCGAGATCCAGGACGCCACGATCGTCACCCCCTCTGCGGTGGCTTCGATGGTGCTGCTCAACCACGACCAGCGGGGCATCACGAGGGTGCAGTTCCTGAAGGCGGCGCGCTTCGTGCGGCGCTGGCTGGAGTTCCGCGGGGCCCACTTCTCGGACTCCTGGCACTTCCCCGAGGACGCGCTCAACGAGACGCTCGAGATCTTCTCGCACGCCAAGCAGGTAGAGATCCTGCCCGGTCCGCCCGGGGCCGAGGACGACGGCGAGGCGCGCAACCAGGACATCATCGCCATCACGCAGGACGCGGCCGCGCGCATGGCGCTCGACTACAACCGGAACACGATCGTCTTCCACTTCGTGCACGAGGCCTTCCTCTGCACGGCCCTGTTGTTGGGGGATCGCGAGACTGAGCGGGTGGCGCGGGTGCAGCGTCGCTTCGACTTCCTGCGGGACCTGTTCCAGGAGGAGTTCGTCTTCCACCCCGACATCGAGGGCGACGTGCTGCTCGGGCAGGCGGGGCGTGAGCTGCAGGAGCACGGGATCATCACCGTGGACGACGGCCTGGACGCGGCGACGCTGGTGCGGGGCGAGGACCCCTCCCTCGAGCCGGAGCACCACTGGCTCGACGAGGCCATCGCCGAGGGCGTGGACGTGCGCATCTCCCTGGCCGACTGGGGCAAGGCCTCGGTGTTCATCTCGTCCATCCGCAACCTCTTCGAGGCCTACTACGTGGTGCTCAAGGGCAGCACGGTGCTGCGGAACGGCCCCATGACCGAGAAGCAGCTCGTGGACGCCTCGCTCCAGGAGGGGCGCCGCATGTGGCTGACCGAGGACGTCACGCGGCCCGAGTCGGCGAGCAAGGTGAACCTCGCGAACGCCATCAAGGTGTTCACCCGGAAGGACGTGCTGCGCGTCGAGTCCGGCACCGGGAAGGACGCCCTGTTGGCGCTGGACGAGGAGGCGCGCGAGCGGTACATGAAGCCGATGCATGCGCTCTTCCACAGCGGCAGGTTCCGGCCGGGAAGTGGGACGTCCAGTTGGGATCAGGACTAGGCCAACCATGATCGTCTCCGGCCGGCCCCAGGGCCGCCAAAGCAAGATCGCAGTGGTGTGTGGCGGCGGTGGCATCACCGGCGGCGTCTTCGAGGTCGGGGCGCTGCGCGCCTTGGACGAGGCGCTCGGCGGCGGCATCGTCAACAGCGCCGATGTCTACGCGGGGGCCTCGGCCGGCGCGATCATCGCCACGATGCTCGCCGCGGGCATCCCGCCGGACGACATGGACCAGGTGGTCGTGCGCGGCACCCGGAACCGGCTCAAGCTGCCCGCCCTGAAGCGAGGGAGCATCTACTCCGTCGACCCGGGCGCCTGGTTGGCGGCGGGGGCGCGGTTGCCGTGGCTCATGGCGAAGGGCTTCGCGTCCAGCCTGCTGCCCGGTGACACGACCGGCCTGCCCGACGCGGTCTTCGAAGCGCTCGGGGGCCTGCCTTCGGGGATCTTCACCAACGCTCCGCTGGCCCGCTTCATGGAGGGGATCCTCCGCCAGCTGGGCCTCCCGCTGACCTTCGACGA
>JAJDAI010000294.1 GCA_029261955.1 Deltaproteobacteria bacterium
GGGGAGTTCGGCGAGATCTACGTGATGGACTGGGGGATCGCGGTCGAGGTCGGGGGAGCGCCACCCCCGCGGGCCGCAGATGGCGAGCAGCTCATCGTGGGGACGCTCGGGTATATGGCCCCTGAGATGCTGGAGGACGGCGGCACCATCGGCTGGGTCATCGTCGCGCTCGGCGCTGTCGCGGTGCTGCTCCTGCTGCTTCGCCTCGGAATGCTGGCCCTGGACGGGAGCCGCTCCGGGGCGCTGGCGAGCGAGGTGGAGCAGGCCATCCGCGAGGGGCGCATCGACGTGCTCGCCCACGAGCTCGCGAAGCTCAAGAACACGGGCGCGAGGGTCTTCCAGCGGGTCCTGCACGCGGACTTCGCCGGGCGCGAGGAGCGCGAGGAGATCCTGGCCGAGTCCATGCTCGAGGCCTCCGCGCACATGAGCCGCTACGCGGTGCCGGTGCAGGTCATCGCCGCCGTCGCGCCCCTGCTGGGCCTGCTCGGCACGGTCACCGGCATGATCGCCACCTTCGACGTCATCACGAAGTTCGGCACCGGCGACCCGAAGATGCTGTCCGGAGGCATCTCGGCCGCGCTGGTCACGACCGAGCTCGGGCTCATCGTCGCCATCCCCTGCCTGCTCGTCGGGGCGCTGCTGACCAGCCGCGCGGACTCCCTGCTCGACCGCATCGAGCGCGCGGCGCTGGAGGCCCTGCGCTGGTCCGCCGCGTCGGAGACGATGACCGGGGTCGCAGCTGCCGCGAAGCCCAGCGGCGAGGCTCGCCCAGCCGAGCTGTCCCCCAATGCCTGACGACCTGATCCGGCGCTGCGCCGAGCTGTACGCAGCCGGCGGCATGGTCTCGCTCCCCCTGGGCGTGATGGCCCTGGCCCTGTGGTACGCGCTCAGCTTCCGGCTGCTCAACCTGCGCCGCGGCAGCCGCGACGCCCTCGAGCCCCTGGTCCGCTCCTGGCGGGCCGGCGAGGCCAGGTCGGTCGGTGGGGTGCTGGGCGACGCCTTCGCGGAGCTGGACGCCGACGGCCAGCGCCACGCCCCGCACCGCGGGCTGGCCGAGACCTCCGTGGGCCGCGTGGTCGAGCGCCTCCACATCGGCGCGGGGCCCGTCGCCGCCATCGTGATGGTGGCGCCGCTGCTCGGCCTGCTCGGCACGGTGAACGGGATGATCGAGACCTTCGACTCCCTGGCCTCGATGGCGCTCTTCACGCGCGGCGGAGGCGTCGCGGCCGGGGTCTCCGAGGCCCTCTTCTCCACCCAGATGGGCCTCGTCGTGGCCATCCCGGGGGCGGTCGTCGGCCGCCTGCTGGGCCGCCGCGAGGAGCGCCTGGTCGACGAACTCGAAGAGCTCACCCGGCTCGCCTGCACGGAGGTCCCCGCATGAGCCTGCGCAAGCGCCAGCGAGGCAAGGGAGCCGACTTCGACATCAGCCCGCTGATCGACGTCGTCTTCATCCTGCTCATCTTCTTCATGGTCTCCACGACCTTCGTGAAGGACCAGCAGCTCGACCTGGAGCGGCCCGGCGCGCAGTCTGCCGCCCCCGCGGCCAGCGATGCGCCCCGGGTGGCCATCGACGCGGCCGGACGCACCTACATCGAGGGCGTCGCCGTGCGGCCCTGGGTGCTCCAGAGCCGGGTCCGGGAGCTGCTCAAGTCGGGTGGGGGCGACACGGTGCTGGTGGTCGCCGACAAGCGGGTCTCGGCGGAGGTCCTGGTGAACGTGGTGGACCAGTGCCGGCTCGCCGGGGCGAACTCCGTGGGCGTCGTGACGGACAAGGAAGCCGGCTGATGGCCGGGCGTGACCCCAGGCGGCTGCACGCGGGTGCTGTGCTCGGCGCCCTGCTGGGGGGCGGCTCGCTCTTCGGCCTGCTGCTGGCGCTCAACACGCCGCCGGCCGACGAGGCGGACGCCGAGCGCCGCGACGCCGTGGCCTTCGAGCTCGCTCCGCCGCCGCCGCCGCCGCCGCGCAAGGTGAAGCGGCGTCAGCCGAAGCGCACGAAGACGACGGACGCGCCGCCGGTGCCGATGCTGGCGGCCTCGCTGAGCGGCCTGGACCTCGGGCTGGACCCGGGCGGCATGGACCTGCTCGGGGAGCTGGGCGGGGGGCTGCTGGCCGATGCTGGCGACGTGGTGATGACGGAGGACTCCGTGGACTCGCCGCCGCGCCCGCTGGAGACCGTGGCGCCGCGCTGGCCCGCCCGGGCGAAGAGCCGGGGCGTGTCGGGCAAGGTCCTGCTGCGGGTGCTGGTGTCGGCCGCGGGGCGGGCGCTGGAGGTGCGCGTGGAGTCGGCGGAGCCGGCGGGCGTCTTCGAGGACGCGGCGATCGACGCGGTGCGGCAGTGGACCTTCGAGCCGGCTCGCTACCACGGCGCGGCGGTGAAGACCTGGGCGCGGCTGCCGGTGCGCTTTGGGTGTGAGGGGGGGCTGTAGTGGGAGGCTTCTCGGCAAGGGGGGATCAGGGATCTACCTCTCGCAACGATCGCAACGGGCAACGGGCGCAACGGGGGCTCCTCCGATGGGCCGGCGCCTTCTTGGCTCTTCTGTTTGTCTCTCTTTTCGTTTCGCCTTCGGCGATCGCTCGGCGTGCCGCCGCGCCCCAGGCGCACACCGAGGAGGATCCGCTCGCCCTGGTGGCCTTGCTGATCCGGGATGGGCACTGGGATCGGGCGCAGACGGTGCTGGCTGGGATCGGGGTTCAGGGGGTCGACGGGGGGCGCTACTACACGCTGCAGGGGCTCATCTTCCTGCGGCAGCAGGAGCCCGAGCGGGCCGCGGAGTCGCTGGTGCTTGCTCGGGAGCACGGGGAGCACGGTCCCTTCGTCGGGCTCTACCTCGCCCAGGCGCTGCTCGACCTGGACCGAGCGCCCGAGGCGCTGGCCGCGCTGGAGGAGGGCTGGGAGACCGCGCAATCCCTGGCCGCCGCCTGGCTGCTGCGCGCCGAGGCCGCGAAGCGCGCGCACCTGCCCGAGGAGGCCTTCGTCGCCCTCGGGGAGGGCGGGGATCGCTTTCCCGAACGCGCCGAGGCCTTTCGCCTGCGCCAGGTCCTGCTGCTGGTTGAGCTGCGGCTCTACCAGAGCGCCGTGGACCAGGGCCGTCAGCTGCTCGCCACCACCGACTCCCCCCGCGCCTGGGCCACCGTCGGAGAGGCCCTGCGCCGCGCCGGGCAGCCCGAGGAGGCCGCGCGCCTGCTGGAAGAGGCCCGCCTGCGCTTCCCCGAAGACCCCAACCTCGTGCTCCGGCTCGCCGCGGCCCTCGTGGACGCGGAGCTGCCACTCGCCGCGGGTGTCCTGCTCGAGCGCGAGGCCCTGCTGCGCCCCGAGCTCGCGCTGGAGGCCGCGGAGTGCTTTCGCCGCGCCGGCCAGCTGACCCGCGCCCTGTCCACCAACGCCCGCGTCACCGAAGCCGAGGCCCGATACCGCCAGCGCCTCGGCCTGCTGCTCGAAGCCGAGGACTTCCAGCGCGCCGCCGCCCTGGAGCCCCGCTTGTCCCGCGTCGGCCTGCTGCGCGAGGACCCCGTCGTCTACGCCATGGCCTACGCCCGCTTCCGCATCGGCGACCTCGAGGGCGCCGGCGAGCTGCTCGGCCGCATCTCCGACCCCGAGGTCTTCGAGCAGGCCACCCGCCTGCGCGAGGCCATGAGCCGGAGCGCCGGATGAAGACCCTGCTCCTCTTCGCAGTCCTCATCGGAAGCGCCCTCGCCGGCGAACCCGGGCGGATCGAGGGCAACGTCTTCGACGCCGACTCCCTGCCCTGGGCCGGGGTGACCGTGCTCGTGGGCGAGCTGGAGTTGACGACCGAAGCCGACGGCTCCTTCGCTCTGCCCCTGCCCGAAGGCCTGCACGAGCTCCGCTTCGTCGCGCCCGACGGCCGCCGCTGGGACGCCGTGGCCGTGCCGGTCGCCGAGCAGGAGACCAGCGAGATCCTGGTCACGCTCGGCCCCTCGAGCAGCCCGCGAGCCCTCATCGAAGCCCCCGAGATCGCCGAGGCCCCGGCCCCCGAAGCCGTTGCAGCCGAGCCGGGCCTGCTCGAGGGGCTCATCGTCTCCGCCGAGGACGGGCGGCCCGTGCAGAACGCCCGCGTCTACGTGCGAGGCCAGCGGATCGAAGCCAACAGCGACGCGAGCGGCGCCTTCGCCTTGCAGCTGCCGCCCGGCCACTGGGACCTGAGCGTCGTGCGCTCGGGCTTCTCCTCGCAGAGCGTCTCCACCGAGCTCAGCTCCGAAGCCACGACCCAGCTGCGCGTCGAGCTGCTCCCCGCCGCCGCCCAGATGGACGAGTTCGCCGTGCTCGCCCCGCGCGTCGACGGCTCCACCTCCGCCCTGCTCGACGAGCGCAAGGAGTCCAGCGCCGTGGCCGACGTGCTCGGCGCCGAGCAGATGGCCGCGAGCGGGGACAGCGACGCCGCCTCCGCCCTCGCCCGCGTGTCGGGCCTGACCGTGGTCGGTGGGCGCTTCGTCTACGTGCGCGGCCTCGGCGAGCGCTACTCCTCGACCCTGCTCAACGGCGCCAACCTCCCCTCCCCCGAGCCCGAGCGCCGCGTCGTGCCGCTCGACCTGTTCCCCACCGAGATGCTGGAGAGCGTGCTCATCCAGAAGAGCTTCTCACCCGACATGCCGGCCGAGTTCGGCGGCGGCGTGGTGCGGCTGCGGCTCAAGTCCTTCCCCGAGAAGCCCATCGCGAAGATCGGCGTCAGCGGCGGCTTCTTGACCGGTTCGACCTTCGAGAAGGGCCCGCGCGGCGAGGCCGGCCCCACCGACTGGCTCGGCGTCGACGGCGGCTTCCGAGCCCTGCCCGACGCCGTGCGCGAAGCCAGCGACGAGGTGCCCCTGGAGGAGGGCGACCTCTTCTCCGACCGCGGCTACACGCCCGAGGAGCTGGAGGGCCTCGGCGAGTCCATGAACAGCCGCTACGGCACCGAGCAGGCGGTGGTGCCGCCAGACTTCGGGCTCAAGGGCACCTTCGGCTGGGGCAGCGGCGAGGGTGACCGGGCCGGCGGCTTCCTGGTGGGCCTGAACTACAAGCAGGGCTGGAGCCTCGACACCTTCGACCGAAGCTACTTCCTCGTCGGCGAAGCCAGCGAGCTGGAGCGCAGCCACACCTACCGCTTCAGCGGCCTCA
This sequence comes from Deltaproteobacteria bacterium, assembly GCA_029261955.1. Lineage (GTDB taxonomy): Bacteria > Myxococcota_A > UBA796 > UBA9615 > UBA9615 > CALCXL01. The sequence goes on from JAJDAI010000294.1 coordinate 5,114, forward strand.
AGCGCACCGTCAAGCTGGGCGGCATCGCAACCGGCGGCGTGCAGTTCATGCCCGGCCAGCGCATCGACGCCACCCTGCTGGTCACCCGCAAGGCGGACGACGAGGCGCGCAGCTACTCGGGCCACAACCGGGACGTCGGCCAGGACATCCGGGTCGACCGCCTGCGCTACGTCGAGCGCATGCTCATCACCGGCCAGCTCCGCGGCCACCATCGCTTCGATCCGCTCGCCGGCCTCACCCTGGACTGGCGCTACACCGGCTCCGGCGCCTGGCGCGACGAGCCGGACCGACGCGAGACGCGCTACGACCTGGAGCCCGACAGCGAGGACCTCTGGCTGCTCTCAGACCGACCCGAGGGCAACCAGCGCGTCTTCAGCGGCCTGCAGGACCAGGCTCACGACGTGGGCGTCGACCTCAC
>JAJDAI010000295.1 GCA_029261955.1 Deltaproteobacteria bacterium
CTGGCCCTGCGCCGCCGTGAGCTCGCTGAGCGGCTTGCCGGTGACGAGCAGGGACATGACGTCAGCCTGGTCTGCGTACTGCTCCGAGCTGAACTCGATCTGCGGGCTGCGGGCCGAGCCGGTGATCTTGATGGTGACGTCGCCGTAGCGCGTGCTGTGCACCGCGCTCAGGTCGAGCTGGCTGGCCATCGGGTCGCCGATGAGCTGGACGTAGCTGTCGTCCTTCACGTCGAAGCGCTTGGTCAGCGCCGTGAGCCGGCTGCCTCGCTCCGTGCGGATCTTGCCGTCCAGCAACAGCTTGCCCTTCTTGAAGAGCACCTGGACGTCGCCGCCGAGCGTCAGGTCCGGCTCGACCCGCCCGATGACGTTGAGCATCTGGACCTCTTCGGCCTGCCCCGCGATGCCCACCGCGAGCTTCACCTTGACGTTGTTCTTGAGGTGCACGCCCAGGTCGAGGTCGAGCCGCTCCACGATCCGCTGCCCCAGCGTCGGGCCTGCGTTCTCGTCCTGTTTCGCATCCGGCTTGGGCTCACCGGGACCGCGACGCGACTCGACCCGGTGCACCTCGAGGTTCTCGGGCAGCTTCAGGTTCATCACGCTGGCGCCGATGTCCTCGTGCCCGATGTCGACCAGAACCTTGAACAGGTCGATGTCGCCGCGCACCGTCAGCGCCGGCCAGTCGCCTTCGACCCGGGTGTTCCCGTCGATCTGCAGCTGCATCTGCTCGTCGCTGCTGAGCCACATCTTGTCGTAGTCGAAGTCGAATCGAAGCTGGCTCGGCGTCCACCCATCGAGCAGCGCGTGGCCGTTCATGGAGAAGCCGCCCGCCTGCTGGTCGTTCGTCACCCAGGCCCGGGTCGCGAAGGGGTTTCGGGAGCGCGGGTAGGTCTCGAACGAGAGGTGGCTCAGGTCGAAGCGGCCCGAGGCCACCCGCGTCTCCAGCCGGAGCGTCTCGTAACAGACCCAGGTCTTCTCGTGGCAGAAGCGCCCGTCGGGGATGCTCAGCGACACGTCGGGGCGCGGGTCGAGCAGCGAGCCGGTGATGACGCCGTCTACCTCCAGCGCGCCGGCGCTGTCGTAGGTGTTGGGCACGAAGGCCAGCAGCACGGCGAGGGGGAAGCCCTTGCCGAAGACGGTCAGGTCCAGGTCGTCCTGCCCGAGCAGCTCGGGGATGGGCGTGAAGGGGATGAAGGACAGCGGCAGGCTCACCTGGCCGCCGATCACGAGGGAGCCGCCGGCCTCCGCCTCCAGCTTCGTCTCGGTCTGGAGCAGCCCGTTCGCGATGCCGATGCCGACCGACGCCGCCGACAGCTTCTGGTCGCCGGCGCGCCCCCCGATGAGGTCCAGCTTCAGGTCCGCGGTCGGGGCGTCGAGCTCGCCGTCCAGCGAGGCCTCGCCGCCGAGGTAGCCGGTCAGCGGCTTCAGGGCCGGCACGACGATGTGGACCAGCTGCATGGGCAGGCGGTTGACGATCGTCTTCAGGGCGAGGTTCGACAGCGGCGGCACCGTCCCCGGCCGGGCCCCCTCGGGCCCGAAGCGGGAGAGCAGGAAGTCGCCGAGCGCGGCATCCGCGCCGCCCTTGAGCACGAGGATCCGCCCCTCCTTCGCGGTGCGCAGGTAGCTCGTCGCCAGCTCGAAGCGACCCTCGTTCAGCGTGGCGCCCACCTTCGCGTTGAGGCTGCGGCCGACCGCCGTGACGTCGGAGAGGGAGAGCGCCAGGCGCAGCGCCGGGTTCGTAAGCGGGCCCATACAGACCAGGCCGCCCTGGTAGTCGCCCTCCTCGATCTGCTCGGGGATGGGCACGCCGATGCGGTTGCCCAGCTCCACCAGCTCCTGCTTCTCCAGCTCGACCTGCACGTCCCAGTCGACATCGGGCAGCAGCGTGAGCAGCTGGCCCTTGCCGTCCAGGCGCAGCCGCGCCGGCACCAGGCCGACGTGGACCGTCACGAGGTCCGTGACCCCCACCTGCCCCGACAGCTCCTCGCCCTGCCAGATCAGGCCCACCGAGGCATCCATCGGCGGCCGGTCCAGCGCCACGAGGTCGCGGCCGTCCACCCGCAGCGACAGCTCGGGCTCCGCGAGCGTGCCGTCGATGCGCGCCTCCAGCAGAGCCAGGCTGCCGGCGGGGCCGACCTGCTCCAGCTTCGGCCAGAGGTGCTCCGGCACGGCCGGCTCCAGCTCCCGCCAGATCCCCAGGTCCAGATCGGTGACGCGGACGAGGCCGCGCACCGGGCCGTCAGGCGTGAAGGAGGCCTGGGCGCGCAGGGTCGTGTCGTCGAGCTTCAACTCGAAGTGGTCCAGCTGCACGCTGCCCGAGCGGGTCTTCAGGTCGAAGGGGCGGCCCTCGGGCGTCTCGAGCAGCAGCGTGGACGCCAGGACCAGCAGCCGGTCGCCGCGCAGGCGGATGCCGGGCAGATCGGACCAATCGACGTGGCCATCGAGCTCCGCCATCAGGTCCTTGCCGCGGTTCGCCACGAGCTCGAAGCGCGCGCCCGCGTCCTCGGGCCAGGCCCTCAGATCCGCCTCGCTCGCCTGCTCGACCCCCTGGACCTGCAAGCCCTTGATGTGGCTGTGCACGGCGCCGAACACGGCGGGCACGCTGTCGCGCCCCTCCAGGCGCAGGTCGGTCCAGTCCAACTTCACCTCGTCGAGCGCGGCGGCACCGAAGTCGGCGTTCCTCACGAGCAGCTCGCCGCTCGGCACGCTCACGGTCCAGGGCTTCGCCCAGCTCACCTCGGCCGCGAAGCGGCTCGATTCGATCGTGCCTCCGCGAACCGCGCCCTTGCTGACGGTGCGCAGCTGGGCCAGGCCGAGCCCCGTGATGGTGGTCTGCGGGATCGAGATCGTGCGCGCCTCGATGTCCACGACCGCCGTGCCCAGCACGAGCCCCGGGCTGAAGGTGTCGACGTGGCTGAGCTCGATGGTCGGCAATGCGACGTCGGCAGACAGCTGGTGCTTCGCCAGCCGGAGCCCGAAGGCCTCGACCGGGCCGGTGCTCAGCTCCAGGTGGCCGGCCACGGTGCTGCCGCTCTGACCGCCGCCGTCCCAGTCCACGGTCGCGCTCAAGGTGCGCGGCAGCTGCTTCACGCCGATCAGGCGCTCCAGGTCGAAGTGCTCCAGCCGCAGCGTCGCGCGGTGGACCATGGGGCGGGCGAGCACGTCGACGAAGACCTCGTCCAGGTGCAGGGTCGCATCCTCCCGGGCCGCGTCGAGCTGGCTGATGGAGCCGCTGGCGGTGAGGCTGTCGAGCGCCCCGCTGAGCTTCAGGTCGAGGGAGACCTTGCCTTTGATGGGCAGGGGCTGGGGCTCGCTGCCGGTCTTCGGGATGACGTTGAGGGCGTCGAGCTGCAGGCCCCCGCTGCGCAGGGCGAAGTCGAAGATCGGCCCCCCGGCCAGGCGCAGGTCGCCGACGATCTCCAGGTCCGAATCGATGCCCGGGTACTTCAGCGACAGCGGCTTCGCCTCGATGGAGAAGACGCTCTTCCCCTCGACCGTTGCCGCGGGGTCCTCCTTCTGGAGCGAGGCGAGCAGCCGGGCGACCTCGGCGGAGCGCAGCGGATCGGAGCCCAGCTCGAACGAGCCGGCGATGTCCACGGGTTCCAGCTGCACGGGCACGAGGGGCTCGACGTGCAGGCCCTCGACGTGGATGTAGTGGCGGCCGTGGACCAGCTCGTAGCTTGCGTCCAGGCCGATGGCCTGCGCGTCCACGAGCAGCTCGCCGTCCTGCTCGACCAGGACCCGGGCGCCACCGACGATCTGGACGCGGTCCGCCGAGATCCGGGGGAGCTTCGGCTCGCCTGTCTTCGTCTTCTTGGGCTTGTCGGACGACTTCGTCGCGTCCACGAAGATGTCGGCCCAGTTCACCGCCGCGGGCTGATCCCCCTGGGCGCGCCGCAGCCGCACGTGCACGACGGGCTCCACGATCTCCAGCGCGCTGACGTCCACCTCGAAGCGGTTGGCCAGGGCCCAGGCGTCCCACTTCAGGTGCAGCGCGCTCGCCTGGAGCGCCACCGGCCCGGCGCAGCCCCCCTCGGCGTCGCGCTCCCGGATGACGACGTCCTTCAGGTTGATGTCGCTGCCCAGCTCTCCGCTGAAGTCGCTGAACTCGATGCAGCCGGGCAGCTTCGTGAGCACGTCCTGCTGGACGCGGTCGAGCACGAGCAGCCCGCCGTTCTCGAAGCCGAGCACGAGCCAGAGCAGCAGGACCACGGAGACGAGCGGTCCCAGGAAGAGGAAGACCGTGCTCCACACGATCCAGCGAAGACAGCCGCGCTTCTTCGGCTCGTCCTCCGCTGGAACCTCGTCCACTGGAACCTCGTCCAGCTCCTCGATCCCCGGCTCGTCGGGCGGCTCGTTCATCAGAACGACTCACCGATTCCGAAGTGGATGTTCCAGATCGCCGGCTGCGCGGGCTCCCACTCACCATCGACCAGCTTCTGGTTGTAGGGGAGCAGGAACTCGGGGTCCGTCAGCTCGAGCGGGTGCACCGCGAAGTCCAGGCGGATGCGCCCGATGAAGCCCGTGTCGAAGCGGATGCCACCGCCGACGCTCAGCTGCAGGTCCTGGAAGCCCTGCTCCACGTCTGCGATGTCCTCGGGGCTCGACCAGACCCGCCCGAAGTCGGTGAAGCCGGCCACCCAGAGCGGGCCGATGGGGTTGCCGCGCAGCTCCAGCGAACCGGCGACTCCGAAGCGGCCGCCCACGGGCACGATGCAGTCGGCGCGGTCGCAGTCCTCCTCC
>JAJDAI010000296.1 GCA_029261955.1 Deltaproteobacteria bacterium
CATGACCCTGACGGGCCTGTTCCGCCGGGTGACCCGCAAGCGGTCCTCGCCCGTCAAGATCGACGGCGTCGACGGCATGCTCACGGTCTTCGCGAAGTGCTGTCGGCCGCTGCCGGGCGACCCCGTGGTCGGCTTCGTGACCCGCGGCCGGGGCATCACCGTGCACCACGCCGAGTGCCCCCAGGCGATGGCCCTGCCCCCGGAGCGCCGGGTCCACGTTGCCTGGGACGGCGACCAGAAGGCGCTGCACGCGGCCCGCATCCACGTCATCGCTGTGGACCGACCGATGGTCCTGGCCGACCTGACCAAGGCCATCGGCAAGATGAACCTGAACATCAGCAAGGCCGAGGTGCGCACGACCCGCGAGGACCGCGGCCACATCACGCTGGACGTGGCGGTCAACGACAGCAACCAGCTGCGGGTCCTGATGAATGCGCTCGGCCGGATCAAGGGCGTGATCGCCGTCGACCGGGTGAAGGCCGGCTGAGGCCCTCGGGCGCTAGCGGTCCTTGCGCACGCTCGCCATCGCGAGCCGCTCCACGAGCCGCCCCGCCATGACCTCGCCCCCGAGTCCCAGGGATGGGAAGGCCGCCGGGCCGGCGCAGAACACGTTCTTGTGCGGCAGGTCCACGCCCAGGCCCGCTGCGACCGGGTCTTCGCCCGGCGGGATGGCCGGGGTGTAGGCGACGGGGCTGGGGTCCACGGGGATGGGCTCCTCGTCGGACGCGTCCACGCCGCGCGGCACCTGGAGGACCTCCAGGTTGCGCTCCAGGTAGGGCATCAGCCACTTCACGCGGTCGAGCATGCTGCCGGCCACCGCCTCGAGGTCGCCGGGCAGGCCGCCGTCCTCGGTGTAGGGCAGCAGGGTCGACACGGTCATCGCGCGGTGGCCGGCGGGCGCCAGGGGCGAGCCGTGGGGCGTCGTGCTGAGGAGCAGGTTGCCGCCCGCCTCGTCCGCGCCGCCGGCGTCGTCCACCAGCACCGCGTGGTCCGCGAGGTCCGGGGGCACCACCTCGCTGCGCACCCCGAGGTGGATCGAGTAGCGGAAGTGCGAGGGGGCGATGCGGCCGAGCACCCGGTCGTAGTTGCGGGGGTTGCCGGGCAGCCAGTCGAGCAGGTCCTCCGGGTCGCCGCCCGTGATGACGAACTGGAGCGGCATCTCCTCGTCCTTGCCCTCGAAGGTCGCCGCCTCCACCTTGCGGCGGCTGCCGCGGAAGGAGAGGAGGCGCTCCGGCTGCACGTCGACGCGCATGGCCCGCACGCGGCGGAGCAGCAGCGACAGCAGCGCGTGCTCCTCGCCGGGGTCCGAGTAGCCACCGTCGAGCACGGCAGCGAGGTGCAGGCCGGCCACAGGCAGGGGCAGGTCGTCGGGCACGTCGAGCCCGCAGAAGGGCCGGAGCATGGCGCGCAGCACCAGGCGGCCCTCGTCGCTGATGTCCGCGTCGTCCAGGAAGGCGCCCCAGGTGGGCACGTCGGTCGGCGGCAGCGGCGGGTTCCAGCCGGGGCGGGCGAGGCCGACGCTGTGCAGGAAGCCGGTGTGCCCGCCGCCCTCGACGGCCTGCTCGAGCGCGTCGGCGAAGTCCGCCGCCGAGGCCAGGCAGCGCTCCATCAAGGAGCGCAGGGCGTCGGCGTCCCGGGGCAGCTCGCGCCGGAATTCGGCGTGCGTGCGCTCGGGATCGGAGCTGAGGTCGATGCGGTGGCGGCTGGTGATGACCTGCAGCCCGGGGTCCCCGCGGCGCAGCGCCTGCAGCTCGTGGGGGTGGAACTTGAGCGCCCGCAGCGCGCGGCTGAGCAGCAAGCCCTGCTGGAAGCCCACGACCGGCGGCCGGTGCCGCAGGAAGCGGAAGCCGCCGACCTCGGGGGGCGAGCCCTCCTCGTCGAGCACCAGCACGCTCAGGCCAGCGCGAGCGAGCAGGGCGGCGGCGGTGAGGGCGCCGGGGGAGGGGTCCACCACGAGGACGTCGTAGTTGCGCGAGATCATGCGGTCTTCTCCCTCTGCGAGTGCGCGGGGAAGTCCCGGCTGAGCGAGCCGCGCACGGCCGAGCGCACGACCGCGGGGTAGAGCAGATGCTCCTGCACGAGGACGCGGGCGGCGAGGGCGTCCGCGTCGTCCCCGGGCAGCACCGGGACGCGGGCCTGGGCCAGGATCGGGCCGCCGTCCAGCGTGTCGTCCACCAGGTGCACCGTGCAGCCGTGCTCCGAGTCGCCGGCGTCCAGCGCCCGCTGGTGCGTGTGCAGGCCGGGGTGCCGGGGCAGCAGGCTGGGGTGGATGTTGAGGATCCGCCCCGCGAAGGGGCTGACGAAGTCCGATCCCAGGATGCGCATGAAGCCCGCGAGCACGACCCAGCGCACCTTCGCCGCGAGCAGGCGCTCGGCCAGGGCGGCGTCGAAGGCCGCGCGGTTGCCCCGGCCGAAGCTGCGGTGGTCGAGCACGGCGGTGGCCACGCCCCGCCCGCTCGCCAGGTCCAGGCCCGCCGCGGCGGGCCGGTTCGACAGCACGAGCTGGACCGCGCCGAGCCAACCCTCAGCCTCTGCGAGGTCGAGGATCGAGCTCATGTTCGACCCGCGCCCCGAGATGAGGATGGCTGCGGGTTCGACCGTCGCGATCACCGCAGCTCCAGCGCCGGCGCGCCCGGCTGCCGGGCCACGACCTGGCCGATGGGGAAAGCGGGCACGTCGAAGCCGGCGAGCTGCGCGATGCAGTCGTCGACCCGCTCCGTGTCCACGGCCATGACCATGCCGATGCCGCAGTTGAAGGTCCGGTCCAGATCCGTCTGGGCGAGCCCCCCCGCCTGAGCGAGGTTGGCGAAGAGGGGCGGAAGGGTCCACGCGGAGCGCTCGACGACGGCCGCGGCGCCCTTCGGCAGCACGCGGGGCAGGTTCTCCGCCAGCCCGCCGCCGGTGATGTGAGCCACGGCGCCGATGCCGCCGCCGCGCAGCAGGTGCAGCACGGCCTTGACGTAGATGCGGGTCGGGGTGAGCAGCGCGTCCGAGATCGAGCAGTCCATCCCCGGGTAGGGATCCGAGGCCGACAGCCCCAGCTGGTCGAAGAGCACGTGCCGAACGAGGCTGTAGCCGTTGCTGTGGAAGCCGCTGCTCGCGAGGCCCAGCAGGGTCATGCCTTCGCGCACGCCGCTGCCGTCGAGCACCTCGTCGCGTTCGACCCCGCCGACGCAGAAGCCGGCCAGGTCGTAGACGCCGGGCATCTCCGCGGTCTCGCCGCCGACCAGCGAGCAGCCCGCCTGGCGGCAGCCCTCCGCGATGCCAGCAACCACGTCCGTGGCGACGTCCACGTCGAGCTTCCCGCAGGCGAAGTAGTCCAGGAAGAAGAAGGGCTCGGCCCCGGTGCACAGCACGTCGTTGACGCACATGGCCACCAGGTCGATGCCGACGGTGTCGTGCCGCCCGGCCGCCTGGGCCACCTTCACCTTCGTGCCCACGCCGTCGGTGCCCGAGACGAGCATCAGGTTGCGGAACCTGTCCGAGGGGATGGACCACATGGCGCCGAAGTGGCCGAGGCCACCGACGACCTCGGGGCGCAGGGTGCTTTTGGTGAGGGGGCCGATGCGATCGACCAGCGCGGCGCCGGCGTCGATGTCGACCCCCGCGTCCTTGTAACGGTCCTGGGACACGGGCGCTCCTGTGGGGATCCCCGGGGACGGCGAGCTGTGGGGGAGGCCTCGGAGCATGAAACCCCGCGGGCGCGCGAAGGATGCCCCGCTGCCTCGGCCTTTGCAAGCCGCGCGACGGCCCCCTATCCTCCGGCAATCGGACCGCTCCGTCAGCCGTCCGTGGAGCCTCGATGCCCTCGCCCTGGAACCGCCTGAAGCCCTGGAACGTCGCCCGCGCGGTCGGCGGCACCTTGCTGGGGAACGTGGGCAGTCCGCGCTACTACATCGGCGACGCCACGGTGCGCCGCGACGACGCGGGCCTGCCCGGCGAGACCGTCCTGCTCATCCAGGGCTTCTTCCAGACGCGCAACGTGATGGACACGCTGGAGGGGCGCCTGCGCGCCGACGGCTTCCGCGTCATCTCGTTCCACCTGGGCGGCCTGCTGAACAACTTCAACACGCGGGGCATCCACACCCTCGCGCGGATGATCGACGAGAAGATCCGGCGGCTCCAGGCTCGCTACGGCATCGATCGCATCCACATCATCGGCCACAGCATGGGCGGCATCGTCGCCCGCTACCTCGTGCAGCAGGAGGGCGGCCACGAGTACACGCGCACGGTCATCACGCTCGGCAGCCCGCACCACGGCACGCCCATGGCCGCGGTGGGAGCCGGCCTGGGCCTGCTCTTCGTGTCCCGGGCCCTGTGGCAGATGTTCCCGCAGTCGCCGCTCATCCAAGCGCTGCGTGGCGGCGGCGTGCCCTCGGGCGTCCGCCTCGTCTCGGTCTACAGCTCGCACGACGTCATCTGCCCCTGGCAGTACGCGGTGCTCACGCCGCGCGACGGCGACGAGGTCCGGAACGTCATGGTGCGCGGCCTCGGCCACATGGGCCTGGTCGAGGATCCCTGGGTCTACGGCCTGCTCGTCCGGGAGCTGAGCGGCCGCCCGATCGACACCGCCGGTGGCGCGGTCGCAG
>JAJDAI010000297.1 GCA_029261955.1 Deltaproteobacteria bacterium
ATCGAGCTGGGCACCGCGCGGTTGCTCGAACTCGCGGGTGACCTCGCGCAGCTCCGGCGCTTCGTGCACCTCTCCTGCACTTCGGTCAGCGGCGACCACCGCGGGCTCTTCACCGAGGACATGCTCCGCGTCGGCCAGGACTTCACCTGCCCCGCCGACGCTGCCCGCGCCTCCGCCGAAGAGGGGGTGATCGCCTCGGGCCTGCCCAGCCTGATCGTCCGCCCGAGCTCCATCGTGGGCAACTCCACGAGCGGTGAGGTGGACGCCCAGATCGGCCCGACCCGCCTGATCACAGCCCTGTTCGGCCACGCCGCCCACCGCCCCAGCCTGCCCCTCGCCCCCTTCGGTCGCTGCGCGGTCGTCAACGCGGTGCCTGTGGACTTCGTGGTGAGCGCGCTGTCGACCCTGTGGGCCCAGGACGCGAGCGGAACCCTGCACCTCGCCGATCCCACCGCCCCGACGGTGCGCGCCTTTCTCGACGCGCTCTGTCCGCTGCTGGGTCTGCGCCCCCCGCGTGTGGACCTGCCGCGGCGGCCGTCCCTGGCTCTGTACGAGGCCCTCGGCCCCCTGCGCCGGCTGCTCGACGAAGCCCACAACCTGCCCCGCCCGGCGATCGCGGCCATGGCCACCTGCGCTGCCATCGACACCACGCGATCCCAGCGGCTGCTGCGTCCTCTGGACCTCGAACCGCCCCCGATCCTCGGCTACTTGCCGACTCTCGTGGAATACGCGCGGACCCGCCTCGTATAGGGGGAGGGGTCCGAACCTGCGGCAGTTCCGACCGGGGTTCAGGGTTGGTAGTATGCTCGCCGTTCCCGCGGCCTCGCGGGAAGCCTCCAGCAACGAGGGATCGTCATGGCAGAAGGTGGTTTCTTCGCCCGTTTGGGCAACCTGTGGGGTGGCTTCATCTCGCTCTTCGTCGGGAACCTCGAGAAGGAAAACCCGGAGGCGGTCTACGAGGCAGCGATCAACGCGCGGAAGAAGCAGTACGCGGAGTTGAAGAAGGCTGTGTCGGGGATCATCGTCCTCCGGAACAAGTTGTCCTCCGAGCTCGATGAGAAGAAGAAGGCTGCGGCCGACATCGACGCCCAGATCGCCACGGCGGTCGAGGCGGACGAGGACGACGTCGCCCTGGTGCTGCTCCAGCGCAAGGACACGCTCACCGCCCGTGTGGCGGAGATCGAAGCCGAGCTGGACCGTGCGCGGGACGAGGCCGAGACGGCCAAGAGTTCGATCATCACGTTCCAGGCGGAGATCGAGAAGCTGGAGCGCGAGAAGGTCCAGATGCTCGCCAAGAAGGAGAACGCCCAGGCGCGCATCCAGATCCAGGAGAGCCTGGACGGTTTGAGCATGCAGGCGGACATCAAGGCCCTGGACAACGTGCGCGATCACATCGATCGCCTGCACGCCGAGGCTGACGTGAACCAGGAGATCGGGGACGTCTCGCTCGACAAGAAGCTGGCCAAGATCAAGGCCGCGTCGGGCACCGCTTCGGCTCGCTCCCAGCTCGAGTCCCTCAAGAAGGCCCGCGACGCGGATCGTTCGAAGGCCGCCGAAGGGGTGAAGAAGAGCATCTGAGCTCCCCGCTCGAACTCACGAGAACGCCGCGGGCGGTCCGACCGGGCCTCCGCGGCGATTCTGATCGGAGCCTTCCATGTCCGCAGACCGGCCCCGCTGGGCCCTGATCCTGGGAAGCAGCAGCGGCTTCGGTGCTGCCACTGCGCTGGCCCTCGCCGACGCTGGCTACTCGATCTTCGGCGTGCACCTGGATCGCCGCTCCACGCTGCCCGCCGCCCAGCAGGTCGTCGCCGACGTGCAGGCCCGCGGCGTCGACTGCCGCTTCTTCAACACCAACGCGGCGGACGCCGGGCGCCGCGGCAAGGTGGTGGACGCGATCGCCGAGCAGCTCGCCGAGGACGGCGGGACCGTCGCGGTCCTGCTGCACTCCCTCGCGTTTGGGACCCTGGTTCCGCTCGTCCAGCCCGCTGGCCAGCAGGCTGCGCCGGTCACCGAGAAGCAGATGGTCATGACGCTCGACGTCATGGCGAACTCCCTCGTCTACTGGACGCAAGACCTCGTCGGTCGCGGCCTCATGGGCGAGGGTGGCCGCATCTTCGCGATGACCTCGACCGGCGCGCGCCAGGTCAGCCCCAGCTACGGCGTCGTCTCCGCCGCGAAGTCGGCCCTGGAGTCACACTGCCGGCAGCTGGCATTCGAGCTGCTTCCGCTCGGCATCACGGTCAACGCGATCTGCGCGGGCGTGACCAGGACCCCGGCGCTGCTGAAGATCCCCGGCCACGAATCACTGATCGCCAAGAGCCTGGCCAAGAGCCCGGTGGACCGGCTGACGGAGCCCGAGGATGTGGCGGGTGCGGTGGCCGCGCTCTGCGACCCGCGGCTTCACTGGATGACGGGGAACGTGCTCGGCATCCACGGCGGCGAGGAGATCATCGGCTGAGGCTGGGGCAGCCCGGAGCGCCCGCTCAGCTGTCGTACTTGCTGCCCGGGAGCTTCGCCCAGTCCGTCAGGATCTCGTGGCCGTCGGGCGTCACGAGCAGCGTGTGCTCGAACTGCGCGCTGAGCATCCTGTCCCGCGTTCGCACGGTCCAGTCGTCCGACATCAGGTCCACCTTCCACGTGCCGATGTTGATCATCGGCTCGATGGTGAAGGTCATGCCCTCCCGCATGCGCGGGTTGCGACCGGCGAAGCGGTAGTGCGGGACCTGGGGCTCGGTGTGGAAGATGCGGCCGATGCCGTGCCCGCAGTAGTCGCGAACGACCGAGCAGCCCTGCGCGTGCGCGTGGTCCTCGATGGCCGCCCCGATGTCGCGGATGCGGCCGCCGGGCCGGACCTGCTCGATGCCCAGGTCCAGGCAGCGCCGCGCCGCCTCGGTGACCCGCCGGGCGTCCGCGGAGACCTCCCCGACGTAGAAGGTCGCCGACGTGTCCCCGTGGTAGCCATCGAGGATGGACGTGACATCCACGTTGACGATGTCGCCCTCGCGCAGCGCCTCCTTGTCGTTGGGGATGCCGTGGCAGACCACGTCGTTGATCGACGTGCACACCGACTTCGGGAAGCCGTTGTAGTTGAGCGGGGCAGGGATGGCGCCGTGGTCGAGCGTGTGCTCGTGCACGAGCTTGTTGAGGAAGCCCGTCATCACGCCGGGCTTGATGTGCTCGCTGGCCATGCGCAGGGTGGCCGCCGCGAGCAGACCCGCAGCCCGCATGCGCTCGATTTCAGCCGGTCCCTTGATGTCGATCGCCATGCGTCCCTGCCGCTGCATCCCCTGGGGGCCTAGTTCCTGCGGGGGCCGCGTCGTCCGCCGCCACCACC
>JAJDAI010000298.1 GCA_029261955.1 Deltaproteobacteria bacterium
GTCGCTGTTGGCGTCGTCGCAGTCCCCGTCGCATTCGCTGAGCCCGTCGCCGTCGTCGTCCACGGTGTCCGCGTCGTCGCTGCCGTCGCAGTCGGTGTCGATGCCGTCGCAGAATTCGGGGGCGCCGGGGTAGGTGTTCGCTTCGTCGTCATCGCAGTCGCCCGCGCAGAGGCGCACGCCGTCGCCGTCGCCGTCGGCTTCGTCCGCCGGGACCGCGCCGTCGCAGTCGCCGTCGAGCCCGTCGCAGAGCTCGGGCGCACCCGGGAAGACGTCGCTGCTGCCGTCGTCGCAGTCGCCCGCACACTCGCTGAGGGAGTCGCCTTCGTCGTCGACGATGTCCAGGTCGCCGGTGCCGTCGCAGTCCGTGTCCACGCCGTCGCAGACCTCGACCGCGCCGGGGAAGACGCTCGCTTCCGTGTCGTCGCAGTCGCCGCCGCAGAGCCGGACGCCGTCGCCGTCGCCGTCGACTTCGTCGGCCGGGATCGCGCCGTCGCAGTCGTCGTCCAGGCCGTCGCAGAGCTCGGGGGCGCCGGGGAAGATGGCGGCGTTGCCGTCGTTGCAGTCATCCGCGCAGACGCGCACGCCGTCGCCGTCGTCGTCGACCTCGTCGGGCGGCACCGAGCCGTTGCAGTCGTCGTCGACCCCGTTGCAGAGCTCCGGTGCGCCGGGCCAGGTCGTGGCCACGCCCTCGTCGCAGTCGCCCTCGCAGGACGTGAAGCCGTCGCCGTCGCTGTCGTCCTCGTCCGCCGGCAGGGAGCCGTCGCAGTCGTTGTCGATCCGGTCGCAGGACTCGGCGGCGTCGGGGTGGGTGGCGGCGTCGGCGATGCCGCAGTCGCAGCCACCGAAGACGCCGTCGGGCAGCTCGCCCACCGTGGGGCAGCAGGCCACGTAGCCGTCGCCGTCGGGATCCTGCTCCGCCGACGGCACGACGCCGTCGCAGTTGTTGTCGCGGGCGTCGCAGAGCTCCGGGGCGCCGGGGTAGACCACGGCCGAGTCGTCGTCGCAGTCGCCGGCGCAGGTCGTGACCCCGTCGCCGTCGGCGTCGAGGTTCTCGTCGATCTGCCCGTCGCAGTCGTTGTCGATCCCGTCGCAGATCTCGGGCTCGCCGGGGTTGGCGGCGGCCTCGTCGTCGTCGCAGTCGTCGCCTCCGTACACGGGGTTGCCGCCGAGCAGCACGAAGCTGCAGAGGAAGTACTGGTCGCCGTCGTTGTCGACCTCGGCCGGGCCCAGGAAGCCGTTGCAGTCGTTGTCCCAGCCGTCGCAGAGCTCGGCCGCGCCCAGGTAGATGGCGGCGCGGGCGTCGTCGCAGTCCCCCGCGCAGACCCGCTGGCCGTCGGAGTCGGAGTCGGCCTCGTCGGCGGGCACGGCGCCGTTGCAGTCGTTGTCGACGCCGTCGCAGAGCTCGGGGGCGCCCAGGTAGATGTTCGGGTCGGCGTCGTTGCAGTCGGCGTCGCCGCACTCGGTGTCGCCGTCGCCGTCGTTGTCGATCTCGCCCAGGGGCACCGCGCCGTCGCAGTTGTTGTCGAGGCCGTCGCAGAGCTCGGGGGCGCCGAGGAAGACGCTGTCGTCGTCGTCGTCGCAGTCGCCGTCGCCGCACTCGTTGTCGCCGTCGCCGTCGTCGTCGGTCTCGTCCTCGGGGACCTCGCCGTCGCAGTTGTCGTCGAGGCCGTCGCAGACCTCGCTGGCGCCCGGGTACACCGCGTCGTTCGCGTCGTTGCAGTCCCCCGCCAGGCTCGCCAGGCCCGGCCCGGCGCAGGAGCCCTGGGCGTTGAGCTGCGAGGGCGTGGTGCCGAAGTCGTCGCCGTCCCCGTCCGTCCAGCAGGTGACGGTGTCGAAGCCGTTGCAGTCCTGATCCACGCCGTCGTCTGCGACCTCGGCCGCGCCGGGGTGGATGGCGGCGTCGGTGTCGTCGCAGTCCGAGGGGGTGGTGTGACCGTCGCCATCCCGGTCGGGGTCGACCCCGTCGCAGAGGCCGTCGCCGTCCTGGTCCGCGGCGCAGTCGGTGCGCACGTGCACGCCGAGGGCTTCGCCTCCCCGCCCGCCGAAGACCCAGGGGGAGCTCAGCTGCTCGGGCGAATCGACCGGGTCGAAGAGCAGGCGCCCGCGCCAGTGGTAGGCGGTGTCGGCGCTGAGGGTGTTGAGGGAGCGGCTGAGCTCGACGCCCAGGGTCCCGGGGTCGGTGTAGGGCGTCTCGAAGAGCGAGCCGTTCGCGTAGGTCGTGCCCAGGGGGGCGACCTGGACCTGGAGCCGCGTGTCCGTGCGGCCGTAGGGGCTGCGGGCCAGCAGGGAGACGTCGAAGGTGTCGACGGTGTCGGCCCGGGACCAGGTGGCGAGGCGGCTGGAGTCGCTGTGCACCGAGCGCGCGTTGGCGCCGCCGCGGGGCGTGGTGCCATCCCCGCTGGCACCCAGGAAGACCTCGGCCAGGCCCTCGTCCGCCGCGCCGCCGTCGTAGCCGGGGGCGCCCAGGACCACATCCGAGTAGCCGTCGCCGTTGGTGTCTGCGCCCGCGACGGCCGCGCCGAAGGCCGCGCCGCCCTGCGCTCCTTCACGGGTCCAGATCGCGCTGCCGAACCAGCTGGATGAGCCCGCGTAGAGCTCGACCACGCCCCCGCCGTTCCCGTCGTCGGCGTCGACGACCTGGCCACCCGCCGTCGGCGCGCCCACGAGCAGGTCCGCGTAGCCGTCGGCGTTCACGTCACCGGCCCAGGCCACCGCGGCGCCGTAGCGGTCGTCCTCGTCGTCCAGGTCCAGGGTGTCCGACGGCGAGGCGACCAGGCCCGACGCGGAGCCCGCGAAGATCCAGACCGAGCCGGCGCCGTCGGAGTCCCCGCCCGGCAGGCCGACCGCGAGGTCCGCGTAGCCATCGCCGTTGCCGTCGCCATCCAAGGCGACCGCGGTCCCGAGCTCGTCGCCGGCGTCGCCGTTCTCGGTCCAGCCGACCGTCAGCCCGAGGCCGGTCACCGAGCCCTCGAAGACCACCGCGCGCCCGGCGTCGGTGTTCGACGCCGCGTCGTAGAGCGGTGCGCCGATGACGATGTCGCCGTAGCCGTCCCGATCCACGTCGCCGCCGCCACCGACCGCTGCACCGTAGTTTTCGCCCGCGTTGAAGCCGAGCGAGGCCCAGTCCGCGACGTCCACCACCCCGCTCGCGGAGCCTTCGTAGACGTAGGCCGCGCCGACCCCCGACAAGGCCGGGGCCCCGACGATGAGGTCCGCGAAGCCGTCGGCGTTCACGTCGCCGGCGGTGCTGAGCGCCTGGCCGAAGTGGGCCCCTGCGCTGCCGTTCAAGCGGGTCGGCGAGACGACGCCGATGCCACCCGAGGAGCCCGGGAAGACCCAGACCCGGCCTGCGTCGTCGGCCCCGAAGAGCGGCGCGCCGACCGCGATGTCCTCGTAGCCGTCGCCGTTGATGTCACCGACCCCAGCGACCGCGGTGCCGAAGGCCGCGCCGGCCTCGTCGGCCTCGCCGGTCCAGCTGGACACGGTCGCGGGGCCGTCCGGCGTGCCCTCGAAGACGAAGGCCCGGCCTTCGCCGGCGTGGCCGTGGGAGAAGCCGGGCGCGCCGATGAGGATCTCCTCGTCGCCGTCGCCGTCCACGTCCCCGGCGGAGGCGACCGAGGTCCCGAGCGCCGCCGTCGACTGCACGCCTTCGACCGAGAAGAGGGCCGAGCTGGAGGGGGAGGCCGGGCTGCCCCGGTACAGCCGCGCTTCGCCGCCGTCCGCCGTGTCCGAGACGCCCAGGATCAGGTCCGCGAAGCCGTCGCCGTCCACGTCCCCCGCCCCGGCGAGGCCGATGCCGAGGTTCTGGTAGGCCCCGGTCCCGTAGACCAGCCAGGAGTGGTTCGAGAGCAGGCCGTTCTCGGAGCCCAGGTAGACCCGGGCGCTGCCGGCGTCCCAGTCGACCGTGTCGTCCCCGTAGGCCGAGACGGCGACGTCGGAGTAGCCGTCGCCGTTGACGTCTCCGAGCCCCGCGCAGCGGTCGCCGAAGCGGCTGTAGGCGGTGTTGATCTCGGCCGTCCAGGACGCCGTGCTGCTCAGGCCGGAGCCGCTCCCGGGGAAGAGCCAGGCCCGGCCCTCCTCGGTCGAACCGTTCGTGTAGAAGGTCGAGGTGGCCAGCAGATCGGCGTAGCCGTCGCCGTCCACGTCCCCCGCCGAGTCCACGCAGCTGCCGAGCTGGGCCCCGCCCTGGGTGCCCGTCAGCGTCACATCCGCGGTGTTCGCGAGGCCCGAGCTGCTGCCGTAGAAGACGTGCACGCGGCCGCGGTAGTAGTTGGACGAGAGGTAGGGCCAGGTCGTGATCGACCAGTCCTCCTCCCCGATCGCGACGTCCATGTAGCCGTCGCCGTTCAGGTCGCCGGCCCGCGCCACGTCGCTGCCCATGTGCCCCTGGCTGACCCCGCCGATGGTCCACCAGTCCGCCGAGGTGCCGGGCCCCGAGGCGCTGCCCAGGAACAGGTAGGCGATGCCGACGTTGCTCGCGGCGCTGTCGTAGCCCGGGTCCCCAACGAGCACGTCGGAGTAGCCGTCGCCGTTCACGTCGCCCGCGCCGGCGATGCGCTCGCCAAACTGCCTCCAGTCGGCGCCGGGCTGCCAGGTCCTCAGCACCGTGGGCGCGGCGTTGGAGCTGCCGGCGTAGAGCGTGACCTTGCCCCGGGTCGTGCCGTTGGAGACCCAGAAGGGGGAGGAGATCGCGAAGTCGCCGTAGCCGTCCCCGTTCACGTCGCCGACGCCGGCGACCTGGTTGCCGAACTGCTCGCTCTGGCTCCCGCCCAGGGCGGTCCACACGGCGGAGTTGGCGAGGCCGCTCGCGCTGCCCAGGAAGAGCCAGGCGCGGCCTTGTCGGTAGGAGGGCTCGGCCCAGTCGGGGGCGCCGACCAGGACGTCTCCGTAGCCGTCCCCATTGACGTCGCCGGCTCCCGAGACCGACTCACCGACGTCCGCAGCGACGAGCGTGCTGACGAAGTCCCAGTCCACCGAGGTCAGCAGGGGGTCGACGGTGACGGGGTATCTCGCGGCGGAGGCATCCACCGTGATGCGGAGGCCTTCGGCCGCAGGCTCCATGGTCGCCGGGAGCGGCGTGCCCATCGCGTCCCAGGCCCGAAGCCCGCCGTAGGCGAAGGCCGATCCGAAGCGCAGCCCGTCCCCGCGCTGGCTGACCGGGAGGTCGACGGACACGTCGATGGTCAGCAGCTCGGGGCCCTCGTTCACCAGCCAGCCCTGGCGCAGGCCCGAGGTGTCGTTCTCGAACCACTCGGTGACCGCACCGTGCTCGAAGACCAGGCGGCGGAGGCAGCGGCCGTACACGTCGAGGGCGGCGTCCGCCCGGCACGAGCCCTCGGCGGCGGGTCCAGGCAGGAAGGGGGTGCCCGACACGGCGCTCGTCGCGAAGCGCACGGAGCTGCTGTCGCGCCGGGTGACCTGCACGCCGTCGTCGAAGGCGATCGTGAAGCCGTGAGCCCGGTTGGTGGCCCGGCCGGAGCTCGGGGAGATCGCGTACTCGGTGGCGGCGATGCGATCGGAGACGGTGGCGAACCAGGCGTCCTCCGCCAGGGCCTCATCGGGGACTGAATCGCTGGACTGCTCGGCCTGCGTGCAGCCGATCACGAGTGCCAGGAGGAACGGACTCAGGCGCAGCAAGGAGTCTCCGGCGGGTCGGCCAGCTGCGCGCTCCTCGCGGGCGCGCTCACCCGTGCGTCAGAGAATAGATGGTCTGAACACGGGCCGCTTCCCGCTTTCTCAAGGGCCACGCGGGCTTTCGCCGCTCAGCGCCGCGCGTGCAGCGGCCGGTCCTCGTCCCAGCCCCGAACCAGGACGACATCCCGGCTGAACTGATCGACGACCTCGGCCGCAGTCTGACCCCCGAGGCCAGCCCCGGGCAGCAGGCAGACCACGACCACCGGAGCCGCCTTGTCGCTCGGTCCGAGCACCGCCCCGGCGAACCAGGCGTCGGTGCGCTGGAGCCCGTTGCGATCGCGGCGTTGCGCGGAGCCGGTCTTGCCGAGCACGCGGTCCTTGTGGGGGTTGTCGGCGAAGGCGGCGCGGGCCGTGCCCTTGCGGACGACGTCGAACAGGGCTGCGCGCAGGCGGGCGGAGGCCTTCGTGCCGAGCCGCTGGGCCCGTTCGACGGGGCGATCGCGGCGGATCCGGGGCTCCGCCGCCTCGCCGCCCTCCAGGGCCATCGCGACGAGGCCCGCCACGCCGAGGGGGGTCGCCGTCACCTCGCCCTGCCCCACCGAGCGCGCCGCGAGCACCGCGTCGCTGGGCGCCGCCGCGCTGGGGAAGGAGCCGCCACCGCCGAAGAAGCCGCCGCCCAGGTCGATGCGCCGGCCGAATCCGGCGTCGCGCGCCACCGCCTCGACGGGCCACTGGGCCTCGCGCTGATCGCTGCGCGCGATGGCCGCCTGGCCCCAGCCCTCCCGCAGGGGGCGGTGGAGCATCAGGCCCAGGTAGCCGAACCAGGTGTTCAGCGAGGAACGCAGGGCGTCTTCGAGGTCCGTGTCGAGGGGCATCTCGCGGCCGCGGAAGTTCCGCAGGCGGCTGGCGAGGGCGCGGTCCTTCGTCGCGGAGCCGGCCGGCGGGAGCTTCGCGCGGTCGAGGCTTGAGCGGGCGCTGCGGCGCAGTCCGGCGGGCAGGTCGCCATTCAACATGCGCTCGATGGCCGGGTCGGTGCTCTTCAGGCCCGCGCCCGCCGTGGCGATCTTGAAGGTCGAGCCCGGGTGGAAGCCGCCGTCCTGCCAGCAGGGGTGCACGAGGTGGGACGAGGGCTCGCCGTCAGCGCGCTCCCGGGAGGCGCAGGCGAGCACGTCGCCGGTGCGCGCATCCAGGGCCAGCAGCACCCCGGCCAGCGCCTCGGTGTCGCCGGCGGGCGGGGGCACGCGGTCCAGCTGCGCGTCCAGGGCGGCCTGGGCGGCGACCTGCAGCCCGGGATCCACCGTCGAGGTCGCGGACTGCGCCCAGGCGGGCAGGTCGACGTCTGCGCCCTGGAGCGGACGGCGCAGGCGCAGCTCGGTGCCCTTGAGCACGAGGCGCGCGCCGGGCGGCCAGGGCGTGCCCGCCGAGGCCGGCTCGTCGGCGGCGTCGAAGGCGGTGGCGGGGACCTTCGTCTTCTCACCCGTGGCGCTCCACAGCACCGCGGGCTCGCTGGCGGCGAAGCTCAGGCCGTCTTCGTCCGAGGTGAGCGCCAGCCGCAGGCCGGGCACGCCCTCGGGATCCGGGTCGCGGTGCCAGCGGGGCGTGCCGCGGGTCTGGAGCGCGTGCAGGCCGTCGTGCAGCACGAGCAGCTCGCCGCGCAGGCGCTCGCTCCCGGTCGACAGGGCCCTCAGCTGGAAGTCCTCGGCCCGCAGCGCGTCGCCCGACTCGCGCAAGTGCTGGCGGTGGCCAGGAGGCAGGCGAACGGAGGAGGCGGGGGTGGCCGGTCGGTCGCGACTCACGCCGGTCAGCGCGAGGCGGTCCCCGTTGGCCCAGTCGATCCCATCCTCGCCGAGCTCCAGGCGACCCAAGTCGCTGCGGCGCAGGGTGCCGGCCGAGCCCGCGATCACGAGGGTCGAGCGACCGGGCCGGTCCGCGGCCGGAGCCACCTGCCAGCGCGTGCCCGCCGCGAGCCCCGGCAGACCGCGCTCGACCAGCACGCTCGGCGGCGCCTCGGGGCCCAGGGCGCGACCCAGCCGCCGCGCCGCCCGCACCGCGCCGCGCATCCGGCGGTCGGCCACGGTGGGGTCGAGGGCCTCGGGGGCGCCCTCGGCGTCGGACAGGAAGCGCACGCCACCGGACTCCCGGGGGGGAGCGCTCGCTGGCATCTCCAGCTGGAGCGCGAGCAGGTTGCGGCCGACCACCGTCTTCAACGACAGCCGGGCGAGGCCCCCGTCGCGCGGCAGGGAGGCGTGGGTCCAGGGCTCGTCGTTCCAGCTCGCGGCGACAACCCGGGCCGGCAGGGCCACGTCCAGCGCGAGCCAGCCCGCCTGCACGGCGTCGACCGGGACGCGGACGAAGAGCGCGCGGGGGCGCTGCCGCGCCGGGTCGGGGGCGTCCCCGCGGACCGACCAGCGGTCTCCCTCGAGGGCATGCCATCCCCGGGAGGCGGTCCGGTCGCCCGCCGCGCCCCGCAGGGCCCAGCCGTCGAAGGCGCGGGTGCTCCAGCGGAGCGAGTCGGCGTCCAGGA
>JAJDAI010000299.1 GCA_029261955.1 Deltaproteobacteria bacterium
AAGCGTTCCCTCAAGTATCGGCTGAGGATCTCAGTGTGAAGACGCGAGCCGGCAAAGCAGATCGTGGGGATGCCCTGCTTCACCAGCGGCGACGCGAGCCGCAGGGCCTGGGACAGCACGCCCTTGCGGATGCCCAGCTCCTTGTTGATGACGGGCGGGTTGTAGAGCAGGACGGTCTTGGGGCCGGAGGGGGCGCCGTTCTCCTCGGGGCCCACGAGGTGGACGGTCCGCCCCAGCAGCCGCTCGGCGTGCTCCGCCGGGTTGGCGATCGTGGCGCTGCTGCAGATGAACTGGGGGCGTGAGCCGTAGAACTCACACAGGCGCAGCAGCCGCCGGATCACGTTGGCGACGTGGCTGCCGAAGACACCTCGGTAGACGTGCATCTCGTCCACGACGATGTACTTGAGGTCCTGCAGAACCTTCCGCCACCGCGGGTGGTTGGGGAGGATCCCTGCATGCAGCATGTCGGGGTTCGTCACGATGACGTGGCCCCGCTGGCGGATGGCCGTGCGCGCGTCCGGCGGGGTGTCCCCGTCGTAGGTGTAGGTGCGCACGGGCAGCTCGAGCTTGTCCACGAGGCGCTGGAGGCTGGAGACCTGGTCCTGGCTCAGGGCCTTCGTGGGGAACAGGTAGAACGCGCGCGTCGTGTCGTCCTCGCTGATCGACTGGAGGACCGGCAGGTTGTAGCAAAGCGACTTGCCCGAGGCCGTCGGCGTGACGACGACGACGTCCTGCTCCGCGCGGCTCGCGTCCACGGCCAGCCGCTGGTGCCGGTAGAGCTGCTCCACCCCGATGCCGCGCAGCGCGCCGCTGACCTTCGGGGACAGCCAGTCCGGGAAGTCCTCGTAGCGAGGGGGCTTGCTGGGGATGTCGCGGCGAGCCGTCACGCAGTCAGCGGTGGGCGGCTTGCCCACCAGCGTGTGGATCACCTGCTCGAGGTTCTGGTGGCGGGGGATGTCGGGCACGCGCTCCTACCGTTCGACGAGTAGGGGGTCCGCGGGGCGGTCCCCTGTCCGCTACATTGCGCGGCAACCTCGGACCGAAGCTACCTGAACATGTGTTCCATGTCGACATCCCCGTCCCTGCAGCAGGGCTTCGTGCAAACCGACGACGGCGTCCAGCTCTACTGGAAGCGGATCGGTGAGGGCGGGCCCGCGCTGGTCTGCTGCAACGGCGTCGGCGTATCGACCTTCTTCTGGAAGTACCTGATCCGGCACTTCGCGCCCGAGCGCAGCGTCATCGTCTGGGACTACCGCGGCCACGGGCGCTCCTCCGCGCCGGGCCCGAGGGATCGCGTCGACATCCCGCGCATGGCCTTGGACCTCGGCTGCCTGTTGAACGAGCTGGAGGTCGAGGAGGCCGTGCTGCTCGGCCACTCCATGGGCAGCCAGGTCATCCTGGAGCGCTACCGCCAGCGCCCCGAGGGCATCGTTGGCCTGGTCTCGGTGCTGGGCACCTTCGGCCACCCGCTCGACACCTTCGGCGACCTCACCTTCTCGCGGCAGATCTTCGACCTCGTCCTGCACGTCGCGGACGCCGTGCCCAACGCCTTCGACCTCTTCTCGAAGCTCACGCTCGCGACGCCGCTGGCCTACGACCTGAGCCGCGTGCTGAAGCTGGTGGATGGCGGTCGCATGTCGCGGCACGACCTGCGGCAGTACACGCACCACCTCACGGGCATGGGCTTCCCGCTCTTCTTCCGCTTCTTGGCGGAGCTGGGCGAGCACGGCGCCGGCGACATCCTGCCCCGCATCGCGGTGCCGACCCTCGTCGTGGCGGCGGAGTTCGACGGCTTCACGCCCTACCGGCTCGCGGAGTCGATGGCGGCGGCCATCTCGGGCTCCGAGTACCTGCTCCTGCGCGGCGCGAGCCACGCGGGCATCGTGGAGCAGCCCGAGGCGATCCACGCGGCGATCGCGAAGTGGCTGGAGGCGGAGCTCCAGCTGAGCGCCTGACTCAGGGCGTGGCGGGTGCCTTGGCCGCCGCAGGCTTCGCGGTCCGCGCCCGCGTGATCGCGTCCTTCAGGCCCGCGTGATCGGGGTGGGCCTCCAGCAGCGGCTCCAGCGTCGCGATGGCCTGGTCCGGCCGACCGCTGAGCAGGATGACCTCGGCGCCCTGCACCGTCAGCTCCACGTTGTCGGCGTGCTGGCGCAGGCCCCGGGTCACGGCCGCGCGGGCCGGCCCCGGACGATCCAGAGCCGAATAGACGCGCGAGAGCTCGATCCACAGCTCCGGGGTGGTGGGCGGCACGCGCAGCGCGCGCTCCAGCAGGCTCGCGGAGTCGAGCAGGCGGCCCTCCTCCTTGCGCAACGCAGCGAGCGTCACGAGGTGCGCCGTACCGTCCGTCGCCGGGTCCAGCAGGCCCTTGGCGCGCTGGAGCAGGGCGCCGGCGAATTGGGCCTCCCCTGCCCCGCGCAGGATCTCGGCGACCCCGGAGACGACATCGGGTCGGTGGTCGGTGATCGCCTGGTTCCCGAGGGTGCGCGACGCGTCCACCAGCGCGGTGGCTGCGGCAGCTCGGGCCTCCCCGCTGGGCAGCGCGCCGGCCTGCTCGCGCAGCGAGGCCAGGGCGGCGAGGAAGGGATCCGGGGCCGGCGTCGGCTCGGCGGCGACCGTCGGTGTGGCCGCGGGCGCGGGGGCCTCGGCGGGCTTGTCACCGCAGGTGCAGCCGACGAGCAAGGCGGCGAGGGCGGCCGAAGCCAGGTTGGTCAATGGCTTCACGAGGTCTCCGCCCACAAGGCTTCGGCGCGCTCCTTGAAAGCGCGCAAGGTCTCCGGGAGCGTCTGGCCCACGAGCCGGTTCACGATCGAGCCGGGCACGAAGACGCCGACTCCCACGTCGATTCGGTAGGTGGCGCGCGTCCCGAGCTCGACCGACTCGAGCACCCAGCCGCCTTCGTTCCGCTGGAACATGCCTTCGACGAGCGTCCAGCTGAGGCCGGTCGGCGGCGTCGCCGAGAGCCGCAGCCGGTACTCGATTCGCTTCACCAGGTGCAGAACGAAGTCCACGTCGACGACGTGGCCATCGACGCTCACGACGCTCACGTGCTTCATGTCGGTGAGGAAGTCGGGGTAGCGCTCGTAGTCGGTGACGACCGACAAGAAGAACTCCCGCGGCACCTCGATCACGATGCTCTGTTCGGCACCCGCCATCCCAGCCTCCTGGCCGCGGCATGGTACCAGAGCCGATCCGCTGCGCCGTCCCCTGCTTGTGGCCTCCCTCGCGAGCCCGTATCGTCAGCGCCTGAACGCAGGGAGGCCCCATGGGCAGCATCTGGGACCGGTTGGATCGCTTCCTGCTCGACGACGAGATGCGGTCGATCCTCGAGCGGCTCCCGAACAAGGTGAACGAGTTCGGCTACGACGCCTGGGGGCTGCACCCCCCGACGGCGGTGCGATCGCTCGCCAT
The DNA here is from genome assembly GCA_029261955.1 of Deltaproteobacteria bacterium. Lineage (GTDB taxonomy): Bacteria > Myxococcota_A > UBA796 > UBA9615 > UBA9615 > CALCXL01. The sequence continues at coordinate 3,409 of JAJDAI010000299.1, forward strand.
CACGCGCTTCCTCTACCGCCACTACTTCCGCACCGACGCCAACGGGATGGAGAACATCCCGAGCGGCCGCGTGCTGCTGATCGCCAACCACGGCGGGCAGTTCCCCATGGATGGCCTGGTCGCTGGCACCGGCGCGGTGCTCGAAGCGGACCCGCCGCGGATCGTGCGCGCCATGGTGGAGCGCTGGGTGCCCACCCTGCCCTTCGCGAGCACCCTCTTCGCGCGCTGCGGCCAGATCGTGGGCAACCGCGAGGACTGCCGGAAGCTCCTGGAGAACGAGGAGTGCGTGCTCGTCTTTCCCGAGGGCGTCCGCGGCTCGGGAAAGACCATCTGGCACCGCTACGAGCTGCAGCGTTTCGGCCTCGGCTTCATGCGGCTGGCGCTGGAGACCGGCGCCCCCATCGTGCCCGTGGGCATCGTCGGCTCCGAGGAGAGCATCCCCAGCGTCTACGACATGAAGGCGATCGCCCGCCTGATCGGGGCCCCCTACCTGCCCGTGCCGGCGACGCTCCCCCTCCTCGGCCCCCTGTCCTTCCTGCCCCTGCCCACGAAGTTCGTGCTGCACTTCGGTGAACCGATGCACTTCGAGGGCGACCCGGACGCGAGTGACGCCGAGGTCTCCGACAAGGTGGAGCAGGTCAAGGACGCCATGAGGGACCTCATCGAACGCGGGCTGAAGAAGCGCCGCGGGATCTTCGCCCGATGAGCCGCCGCCCTGACGAGAGCAAGCAGCCGGTCGTGATCACCGGCGTCTGCGGCGGGGTCGGCCGCGTGCTGCTGCGCCAGCTGCTGGCGGAGACGAAGCACCCGGTCATCGGCCTGGACAAGCGCAACTGGGTGCTCGACCGCCCCGACCGCTTCGACTTCCGCCGCGTCGACCTGCGCCGCGGTGGGGCCGAGGACGTGTTCCGCACCGTGAAGCCGCACGCCGTCGTGCACCTGGCCTTCGTGTCGGACCAGACCGTGTCCCGCGACCGGCGCCACGTGATCAACGTGCAAGGCACCCAGCGGGTGCTCGAGTGGTGCCTGCGCTACGGCGTGAAGAAGGTCGTGCTGCTCTCACGCGCGTCTGTCTATGGCGCCCGGCCGGACAACCCCTCGAAGATCTCCGAGGACATGCCGCTCAAGCTCGGCGCGGCCTACGCGGAGTTGAGCGACCTCGTCGAGTTCGACCACCTCTGCCGCAGCTGGATGTGGGAGCACCGCAAGCTCGAGGTGGTGCTGCTCCGCCCGGTGCACATCGTGGGGCCCAACATCCGCGAGGGCATGCTCTACCGCTACCTGCAGGGCGACCCCGTGCTCCGGGCGCTGGGCTTCGACCCGATGATGCAGCTGATCCACGAGGAGGACGTCATCCAGGCGATCCGCCTCGGCCTCAAGCGCGACGCGCGCGGCATCTACAACGTGGCGGGGGCCGGCGAGCTGCCTCTGTCCGCCGTGCTCCGCGCGCTCGGCCGACGGGCGATCCCGATTCCGCACCCCGCCCTGGCGCTGCTCGATCGAGCGGCCTTCGCGGTGGGGCTGTCGAAGCTGCCGAGCCATGCGGTCGACTTCCTGCGCTTCGGATGCGTGGTGGACGGGAGCCGGATCCGCGACGAGCTGGGCTACGAGCCCCGCTTCGATCTGCGACGAACGCTGGACGCGATTCCGGCGGCCCCCTCGATCCTCGAGTAGGTCGAGCCCGGCGCGGGCTCCCTCGATTCCCCTGGTAGTCCCGAGCCGAGGTCGGCGCACGCGCGTCGTGCGAGCTCCGCCCTACGGTAGAGATCGCGCTCGCCGCCAGCATGGCGCCCGAGCCGCGCCCAGGCCCAGCCGGCGCCGAAGGCGGCGGGTCGAGGGGCGATCTCCCTCCGACGTGATCGCGGAACTCCCTGATTGCAGGGTGCAATCTTGCTGTGACGGCCGGGGGTGATCGCGCCCCGCAAAGGGCCATCCAGCCCTGTTATCCACAACTTGTCCCCATCCCTGCGCAGGTGCGTGCATTTCCCATGACGCCGCCGCACTCGCCCTATGTTCGATCGGGCAGAAGGACACCCGAAGAACCACCTACGTGTATGTCGTATCTCGATAACTGCCTGATAGATAAGGCTACTCGCAGGACGCAAGCAAACTCCCAGAGGCAAGTGAAGAGGCCGGATCGCGTGTCAGCAGGATGCTTGTAGGTTGACAGAAATTACCACCACCCCTAGCGTGCCCTTGAGACCGACGGGCAGTTGACTGCCCACAGGTCCAGTCGGAGACCGACATGGGCAAGCTGACGAGACGAGTGAAGTTCATCGCCAGGGAACGCCGCCTGAGCATCCCCGCGGAATTCCTCCACGTGCACGGGATCGAGCGCGGGGACCACCTCTGCGTGGCCGCCGCGACCGAGCGGCTGTATGTCTTCTCGGTGCCGGTCTGGGAGCGCTACTCCGCGCTCGCCGCCCAGATGGAGCATTTCTTCCCAGAGCAGGAGCACAGCCTCCTCGCGATCGTTCGGGACGGGGTCAAGCTGCGACTCGGCAGCCAGGACCGGATCGTGCTGCCGAAGAACTTCCCCTTCCGCCGCGAGCAGAGCCTGCGGATGCACTGGGATCTCGTCGACGGCGTCCTGATGATGGAGCCCGAGGTTCTGGAGATGCCCGGGCGCGCGGTGCACGACGCGCCGGTCGGCCAGGCCAGCCTGCTCGATCTGATGACCTCGTCCCGCGCGAACGACGAGGTCTTCGATCGCGACCGTGCCGCCAAGGAGCTGGTCGAGTCCATCTCGGTCGGGCGGGTCAACTGGCGCGACCGGACCTTCTGCGAGGATTCGGCCATGCCGAGCGACGCGCTTCTGCGCAGCGTGAAGGTCGAAGGGGTTCGCCAGGCGGTCGTGCTGCGCGAGGTCGAGGGCGGCGGATTCCAGATCATCGATGGCTTCCGGCGCGTGGCCGCAGCACGTCAGCTGCACATCCGCACGATCCCCGCGATCGTCTGGCGCGGCATCGAGCACGACGACTGCCGACGCCTCAAGCTCCAGGAGCCCGCGCGTGAGCCCGAGCAGGAAGGCACCGCGCTGAACCGACTGCAGAGCACGCTTCGCCTGCACGAGGATCAGGTCGCGCTCAAGGAGATCGAGCAGATCACCGGGCGCCGCAAGCGAACCCTGCAGCGTTACTTGCGGGTCGCGCAGCATCCCCAGGTGCGTACGGCGATCGAGGCGGGCCGCCTGTCGATCTTCAAGGCGGAGGAGATCCTGAAGGCGGGCATCGATCCCGATGCGGCCATTCGCGAGGGGTGGACCGTCAAGCAGATCCGTGAGGCCGGGCGCCAGCTCGGTCGCCGCCGCGCTCGCCGCGTGCACGGGCGCCACGAGCACTGAGCTCTCGCTGAACCAGCAGTTCCTGCAACGGCCCGCCCCCCTGGCGGGCCGTTTGCCGTTCTGGGGAACGCGTTCGAGTCCCGCTCGGGCGAGCGAGTCCCCGCGTGCTTCGCGTCGATCGAGAACCTCGAACGAGGGTCGCACAGGCTCTGCACAGCTGACACGAAGCCGCGCACACCCTGTGCAACGCTGGGCAAAGCTCGACGGCAACCCGCGGACGGGAAGCCGATCGAGGGGGTTCAGTTCAGTTCAGGGTGGCG
>JAJDAI010000300.1 GCA_029261955.1 Deltaproteobacteria bacterium
CCGCATGGGCGGCGGCTTCGGCGGCAAGGAGACGCAGGCCAATGGCTACGCGGCGCTCTGCGCCCTGGCGGCGTGGCGCACCGGCCGTCCCGTGCGCTGGATGCTCGACCGCGACCTCGACATCGTGCTGACCGGCAAGCGGCACCCGGTCGAGGCCACCTTCGAGGCCGGCTTCGACGACGCCGGGCACCTGCTCGGCTTCAAGGCGGATCTCATCGCCGACTCGGGCTACGCCTTCGACCTCTCGGGCTCCATCCGCGACCGCGCGCTCTTCCACATCGACAACGCCTACCACCTGCCCCACGTCGACGTGGCGGGGCACACGGCGAAGACGAACCGGACCAGCTTCACCGCCTACCGGGGCTTCGGCGGACCGCAGGGCATGGTCGTGGTGGAGGAGGTCTTCGATCGCATCGCAGAGACCTTGGGGCTGCCCGCGGAGGCGGTGCGCGCGCGGAACCTCTACTCGAGCCCCGAGGACACGACCCCCTACGGCCAGGCCGTGGGCGATCCCCGCATCCAGCGCATCTGGCCCCAGCTGCTGACCGACTCGGAGTTCGACGCGCGGCGGCAGGCCGTCGACGCCTTCAACGCCCGCCAGGAGGGCAGCAAGCGCGGCCTCGCCATCACGCCCATGAAGTTCGGCATCTCGTTCACCGCGAGCATGCTCAACCAGGCCGGCGCGCTGGTGCACGTCTACAAGGACGGCACGGTCCAGGTGAACCACGGCGGCACCGAGATGGGCCAGGGGCTCAACACGAAGATGCAGGGCGTCGCGATGCGTGAGCTGGGCCTGCCGGGTGCGGCGGTCCGGGTGATGAAGACGCGCACGGACAAGGTGCCGAACACCTCGGCGACGGCGGCCTCGTCGGGCGCCGACCTGAACGGCGCGGCGGTCGCGGCGGCCTGCACCACGCTGCGTGAGCGCATGGTCCCCTGGGCGGCCAGCAAGCTCGGGATCCCGGCCGAGGACGTGGCCTTCGCCGAGGGACGGGTCGGCAGCACGGAGGCCTCGATGCTCTTCGCGGAGCTGGCGCACCACTGCTGGTTCAACCAGGTCTCGCTGTCCTCGACGGGCTTCTACGCGACGCCGGGGCTGAGCTACGACCGCGACGCGGGGCGCGGGCACCCCTTCCACTACTTCACCTGGGGCGCCGCCGTCTCCGAGGTCGAGGTGGACGGCCACACGGGCATGAAGCGCGTGCTGCGCACCGACATCCTCCAGGACGTGGGCGACTCCCTGAACCCGTCGGTGGACCGCGGCCAGATCGAGGGCGCCTTCGTGCAGGGCGCCGGCTGGCTGACCTCCGAAGAGCTCAAGTGGAACGACGACGGCCGCCTGCTGTCGCACTCCGCGTCCACCTACGCAATCCCCGCCATCGGCGACGCGCCGGCGGACCTGCGCGTCAGCCTGCTCGAGGACGCCCGCCAGGACGGCGTGGTGCACGGCAGCAAGGCGGTCGGCGAGCCGCCCTTCATGTTGGCCCTCTCCGTGCGCGCCGCCCTCAAGGACGCCATCGCGGCCTTCGGCGGCACCGGCCCCGTCGAGCTCGCCTGCCCGGCGACCCACGAAGCCATCCGCGCGGCGATCGTCGCGCGACACTAGATGCACGCTCCGGTGCCTGACACCGGGCCGTGCAAATGCACGGCCCGGTGTCAGGCACCGGAGCGTGCAGAACCGAATCCGAATTCGGGCTCAGTAGATCGCGATGCGCTCGATCTCGAACCAGCCATCGGCCGGGTCGAGCACCTGGTCCACGAAGGACACCACAGCGTCCAGGCGCAGCGCCTCGATGTCGCCCTGCCAGATCTGGCCGGGGGACTGGGGCACCTCGGTGAGGTCGAAGACGAGATCCTGGTAGCTGAACAGGAAGACCTGCTCCTGCGTGAACGAGCGGTTCACGTCGAAGCCGCCGTAGTTGCTGTTCCAGAGGAAGGACACGTCGTCGTTCTGGGAGAGGTTCGAGCTGCGCAGCGTGACCTCGACGGTCGTGAAGCGCGTGGAGTCGACGGACTGCGGGAACGCGTACTGCAGGTTGGGATCGGTGCCCGCCTGGTAGCCCTCGAACAGCAGGCTGCCCGCCGCCACGCTCACGTCCGGCGTGCTGCCGAAGTCGTCGCCTTCCCAGCCCTGCGGGTCGCCGTCGTAGTCGAACAGCCACTCGTAGACCGTGTTGCCGAGCACGCGCCACTCCTCCAGCGTGCTGCCCGGGGTCAGGTGGACCTGCAGCTGGATCTGCGGGTAGGTGGCCACGTCCACGTCCCAGAGGTGCATGGTGCGCTCGGTGAAGCCGGCGGAGTTGCCGGGTAGATCCGAGTCGGGAATGAGCACGCCGTCGGCGTCGAAGACCTGCCAGGTGAGGTCGCCGGTGCCGAAGAGCTGGACCTTCTCCCAGTGCGTCTGGCTCGGGAAGGTCTGGGCGAAGTCGATGATCGGGGACGTGATCCAGCCCTGGTCGCGGCTCGCCAGGTAGGTGGTGCGCATGCGGATCGCGCCGCTGGAGACGTAGCAGCTCTGCGTGCAGCCCAGGTTCAGCGCGCGGTCGCCGTTGATGTAGATGCCGGCGTCGGGGACGCTCACGCTGGTCGTGCCGCCGGAGTGGTTGCCGCGGTTGCTGCCGTCGAATGTGCGCGTGCAGTACTCGTTGCTGGAGCCGTAGTCGCCAGTCGTGTTCACGTACATCGTCGCGGCGGCGCCCGGGGCCACGGCCGGCATGTTGGTGAAGCTCTGCGTCACCCCCTGGCAGCCGTAGACGGTGCTCGACCAGGCGTGCCAGCCGCTCTCGTAGTTGAACTCGGAGACCTCGGCCGTCTCCCCGTCGAACTGGATGTTCACGAGCTCGTTGAGCCCGAACTGGTCCGCCGTGTTCTGGATCCACACCTCGTCGTAGCCGTAGCTCGGGTCCACCTGGAAGCTCCAGGTCGGGGTCCACTCGCTCCAGCGGTAGTCGCTGTCGTCCTTGCTGCGCACCCGCCAGAAGTAGGTGCCGTCGGCCAGGGGCGCGTCAGTTGTCCAGTACTGCGACGTGATCTCGCCCGAGCTGACAGGCAGCGAGAAGCTCGGGTCGGTGTCGTAGTGCATCTCGTAGGTGACCTCGTCGTAGTCGGGGTCGACGCTGACGAAGTGGAAGGTGGGCGAGTCGGTGGTCACCAGCCGGCCGTCCCAGGGGGTCAGGGGCTCGGGCAGCGTCGGCGGCGTGTTCCAGGCCGGCATGTCGATGAGGTCGACCCACACCTCGTTGTAGGGCGGGTGGTTCTGATCGATGAAGGCGGAGCGGTAGTACTCCCAGGTGAAGACGCGGTCGGGGCCGTTGGGGCCCGTGGCGCTGACCGGGAAGCTGTACTGCTGCCAGCCGAGCTGCCCCGAGTCCTCCACCTGCAGCACGCCGTCGATGTAGAAGCGGAAGAAGTGCTCGCCCGGCTCCGTGTTCACGTGGGCCTGGAACTGAACGACCGTGTCCTCGCGCACCGAGAGGGTGAGCTCGAAGGACGTCGTCTCCTCGGGCTGGTGCAGCGGGCTCGTGCGCGCGCAGAAGGCCCCCTCGTAGCAGGCGGCGGGGTCGGCTTCGATGTCCCAGAGGTTGCTGAGGTCGCTCTGCCGGTCCCAGGGGAAGAGGCTGTAGTCGCCGGTCTCGAAGTCCTCGTCCGTCTGGTAGGACGGCAGGATGCAGGGGGAGCAGGTGGCGCCGCCGCAGTCGATCTCGTCCTCGTCGCCGTTGAGCAGGCCGTCGCCGCAGGTCTCGACGCTGGGCTCGACGCAGGTGTCGGTGGCGTCGATGTCGCAGTTGTCGCTGGCGCAGTCGTCGGACTCCTCGCAGCCGAGGCCCAGGTCGCAGGCGGGGCAGAGGGAGCCGCCGCAGTCCACGTCGGTCTCGTCCTGGTTCAAGGAGCCGTCACCGCAGCTCTCGGTCGGTGCGGTCACGCAGGTGTCGGTGATGCCCACATCGCAGTTGTAGGTCTGGCAGTCCGAGGGGGCCGCGCAGGTCTCGCCCAGGTCGCAGGCCGCGCAGGTGAGGCCGCCGCAGTCGATGTCGGTCGCGTCCTGGTTGTGGAGGTTGTCCCCGCAGGTCTCGCCCGAGTCGGTCGCGCAGGTGTCGTTCGCGGGATCGCAGTAGCCCGAAGCGCAGTCGTCGTCGATGGAGCAGGTCAGGCTCAAGGCGCCGGGCGCGCAGGCCGTGCCGCCGCAGTCCACGTCCGTCTCGTCCTGGTTCGTGAGGTTGTCGCTGCAGGTCTCGGCCGTCGCCTGCTCGCAGGTGTCGCTGGCCGGATCGCAGGTGCCCGAGGTGCAGTCCCCGTCGATGAGGCAGGCGGCGCTGACGGCGCAGGGCGCGCAGGCCGTGCCGCCGCAGTCGACGTCCGTCTCGTCCTGGTTCGTGAGGTTGTCGCTGCAGGTCTCGCCCGAGGCGGGGGCGCAGGTGTCGGTGGCCGGGTCGCAGAAGCCGGAGGCGCAGTCGCCGTCGAGCGCGCAGATCTCGGTCAGGGCGCAGGGCGCGCAGGTGCCGCCGCCGCAGTCCTCGTCCGTCTCGTCGCCGTTGAGCGTGCCGTCGTCGCAGGTCGGGGAGCCCATCTGCACGCAGGTGTCGGTGCCGCCGCTGTCGCAGGAGCCGCTGACGCAGTCGTCGTCCTCCGCGCAGGCCTCGGTCAGGGCGCAGGGCGCGCAGGCCGTGCCGCCGCAGTCGACGTCCGTCTCGTCCTGGTTCGTGA
>JAJDAI010000004.1 GCA_029261955.1 Deltaproteobacteria bacterium
GATCGAGCTCGCCAAGCAGCCCTTCATCGGCCACAGCGTCAGCATCGTCGACCTGATCAAGGAGATCGCGCGCATCCAGGAGGGCGAGCCGCGCATCCCGGACTCCCGCCGGCTGGCCGCTCAGTACCTGCTGTACTTCGAGATGAGCGAGGACCCCAGCTTCCTCGACACGATGATCGACCTGCCGCGCCAGACCGCGCGCATCTCGGCCACGGCCAGGGACTTCGGCACCAACAACTTCCTCGGCTGGCTGCGCGGCGGGCACCCCTGCGACCCGCGCAGCATCTGCGACGAGCCGATGATGACCACCATCGACCGCATCTTCGGCACGGTGGACGGCAAGAAGGAGGGGCTGCACGTCAAGGTGACCGGCGGCTCGCTCGTGGCGGCCAACGCCTTGGACCGGCTGGTGGAGGACCTGCTCTACTCGCTGGGCACGGCCTTCGTCGTGATCTCGCTGCTGATGATGTTGATCCTGCGGTCGCTGCGCATCGGCCTGATGTCGATGCTGCCGAACATGCTGCCGCTGCTGATCACCCTGGGCTTCATGGGCTGGGTCGGCATCCCGGTCCGCACGTCGACGGCGCTCATCTTCAGCGTCGCGCTGGGCGTCGCGGTCAACGACACGATCCACTTCCTCACGCGCTATCGGGAGGAGTTCTTCGACTGCGGGGACCGCGAGGAGGCCCTGCGCCGCACGCTGCTGAGCACCGGGCGGGCCATCATCTTCACCTCGCTGCTGCTGATCGGCGGCTTCCTGGTGATGCTGACCTCGCGCTTCGTCGGCATCTTCCAGATGGGCCTGCTCGGCGCCGTGGCGCTGTTCGCGGCGCTGCTCGGCGACCTGGTGCTGCTGCCGGTCATCCTCGGGGTGTTCAAGCCCTGGAGCCGGGTGATCGGGAAGGTGATGGCGGAGAAGGCGGCGAAGGAAGCGGCGGAGGCGGGCGAGTAGCTCGGGTTCTCACGCCAAGGGCGCCAAGGGCGCCAAGGGGGCATTGGCGTGAGAACAAGAGCCTAGAAAGTCAGCGGATAATCAAACGCCACGGAGCCATTCTTGGCCTCCGGGTAGTCCACCCGCGACAGCGCCGCCGCCAGGCAGCGGGCCAGCTCCGGGTTCCGGTTGGCCGAGGACGCGGCCAGGCTCGCGGAGCCCTGGCCCACGCGGTCCACCGAGATGCGCATCGTGACGGTGTCCTTCGCCCCGGCGCCGCTCAGGTCGTCCCAGCAGGTCTGGAGCTTGCGGTGCCGCGCCCGGATCCCCTTGCTGACCAGGTCCATGTTGATCCAGGGCTCGTCGCCGTCGTCCGCCAGGTCCAGGTCGCTGGGGGCGGCGATCTCGGTCGTGCGGGTGTGGGTCACCGTGCGCTTGCCGCCCGAGACCGCGGCCTTCGCCGCCGCCTCGCCGTCCTCGGCCTCGATCTCGGCCAGGCCAGCCTCGCCTTCGCCGCTGGCGTAGACCGTGCGGGAGCTGGCGGAGCGGGCGTCGGCCGCTTCCTTCTCGAGCCGCGCGCCGTCCGAGGAGGCCCGCTGGGCCGCCAGGGCGTCCAGGTCCACGGCCTTGGACTTCCTGGGCGTGGGGGCGGCCTCTTCGGCAGTCGAGCAGCCGAGCAGGGCGAGGCTCAGCGCCAGGAACAGGACCTTCATCGGGGCTCCGCACGCGCGAGCAGCGTGGTTGCGTCCATGCGCGGGCCGAGCTCGGCCACGCCCACCCGCAGGCTCAACCCGGCGCCGCTCGACTCCGGGTTGTCGGGATCTCCAGCGATGCCGCCGACCGCCGCCTGGAGCCGGTCGATCACCGTCTGGACCGAGTGCCGCGAGGTGTGCGGCAGCACGATCGCGAAGCGGGAGCGCCGCAGGCGGGCGAAGAGGTCGTGGCTGCGCAGGGAGCTGTTGATCGCGCCGCCCACCGCCTCCAGGAGCTTGAAGGCCGGGCCGGCGAATTCCATCGAGGTCGTGTCGTCGAGGTCGTCCTCCACCTCGCCCGGCTCGGGCAGGCCCACGAGGTCCACGATCACCACGCTCAGCGCCAGCGAGTAGCGGTCCGCGCGGGCGATCTCCTCGTCCAGCCGCCGACGCAGGTACTCCCCGCTCAGCGCGCCCGTGAGGCTGTCCTGCACGGCGGCGTCGAGGTCGTCGGAGCGCCGCTCGGCCAGCTCGTGGTAGCGGTCGCGCACCCGCAGCAGCACGTCGACCCGGGCCGCCAGCTCCCGCAGGTCCACCGGCTTGCTCATGTACTCGTCGGCGCCGCCGTAGAGCCCCGCCACCCGGCTGCGCGTGTCCGAGCGCGCCGACAACAGCAGCACCGGGGTCATCAGCCCGAGGGTCGTCGCCTTGATGCGGCGGCAGACCTCCAGGCCGTCGATGCCCGGCATCATCACGTCGAGGATGATGACGTCGAAGGGGCCGTCGTCGTGGAACCGAGCGAGCGCCTCGTGGCCGTCGAAGGCCGGCACCGCGTCCATGTGCCTCGCCTCCAGGAAGTCGGAGAGGATGCGGACCGCGTGGTTGTCGTCGTCGACCACCAGCACGCGTCGGCGCGTGGACTCCTGCTGCTCGTCCGGGAGGGTCAAGGGTTCCATCGGTGGCTCTATTCGGGGTCGTTCGCTACGCTTCGAGACCCCGAATCCCCGCTCCGGAAGCCGCTCGCGTGCGGGCGTCGATGATACCCCAAAGACTCCCATGACCGACGAGTTCGCAGACTACGAGCGCCTGCTGGCGCGAATCGACGCTCACAGCGCCGCCGTGGCCGCGCGCTGGCCCGACGAGTTTGCCTGCCGCGCCGGCTGCAGCGGGTGCTGTCACCGCCAGCTCTCGGTCTTCCCAGTGGAGGCGGCGCGGATCCGCCTCTGGCTCGCCGAGCAGGGCCTCAGCCCCGAGGCCGAGGGCGAGTCCTTCGTCGACCCCGAGACCGCTCCCGAGGGGGCCAGCCCCTGCGCCTTCCTCGACCGCGCGGGGCGCTGCCGGGTCTACGCCGTCCGCCCCCTCATCTGCCGCACGCACGGCTTGCCGCTGGCGGTGCCCGACCCCGAAGGCGGCCTGCGCGGCGACACCTGCCCGCTGAACTTCCGCTCCGCTGGCCTGGGCGGGCTGCCGTCGAGCGACTTCCTGTCCCTCACCCCGGTCAACACCGTGCTCGCCGCCGTGAACGCCCACTACGTCGCCCAGACCGGCGCCGACGACGCCCGCGTGGACCTGTCGGATCTCGCCGCCGAGGCGAACCCGTGAAGGACCTCGCCGCGGTCGCGGTCGCGGGGGCCCTGGGGGCCGTGTCCCGCTACGGCATCGCCGTCTGGGCGCGCGGGAACCTGCCGCTGAACTTCCCCTGGGGGACCTGGATCGCCAACGTCGTCGGCTGCCGGCTGCTGGGCTTCTTCATGCAGTGGA
>JAJDAI010000031.1 GCA_029261955.1 Deltaproteobacteria bacterium
GTCAGGACACTGAGGGGGGTCAGGAGATTGAGGGGGGTCAGGACACTGAGGGGGGTCAGGACATCAAACCCCTGGTCACTCCGGGGACCGGCCGACTTGTGGCGAAGTTGTTGAGAAGCGATGAAGACCGTCGTTTGTCAAGCAAATGTCCAGACCGTGTCAGGGATCCCACGTAGCGTTCTCGAGCGGCCCATGCGAAGCCGCGAGCCGGGAGCCCTCCATGAGCCGAATCGCCTCGATCCTCGCCAGCCTGCTCCTCCTCGCCGGCTGCTACTCGGCCGAACAGCTGCAGGACATGGGGGTCGGCGGTCCGGGCGGCGACTCCCCGAGCGATCCAGCGGACCCCGCCACCCCCGGCGACACCGACGGCGACCAGCCCAACGACGGCCAGGTCACCGACGACTACGACTGGGACTCGGTCGCCGAGCCCGGCCTGGCCGAGGGCGCGCACGTGCTGGCCGAAGCCGCCTGCGTCGAGTCCGTCGAGTCCTCGCACGAGGACCTGGACGTCTTCATCCACATCGTCTGCGACCCGAACCTGCAGGTCGGGGACGTCATCGTCGGCTCCGAGAACGGCGGCTACCTCCGCGAGCTCCTCAGCTTCCAGGAGTACGACGGGCTGATCGTCGCCCAGACGGCGCAAGCGACCCTCGCGCAGGTGATGACCGAGGGCGGCTTCGACCAGGTCCTGCCCTGGGACGACGAGGAGCGCGAGGTCTGGGACTTCGCCGGCACGGAGCTCTACAGCGGCACGGTCAACGGCGCGGACGTCACCGTGACCCTGAGCCGCGGCCTGGTCCGCTTCAACCCAGAGCTGCGGCTGAGCGCCGAGTTCGGCTGGCTCTCGGTCAAGCGCGGCGAGGCCCGCATGGACGTCGACTTCGAGATGGACGCCGAGGTCACGGTCACCGTGTCCGGCGCGTTTGAGATGGACGGCGAGGTCCCGCTGGGTTCCTTCAGCAAGCCCTTCACGTTCATGGCTGGCCCGGTGCCCGTCGCGGGCGAGATCGAGATCGAGCTGGCCGCAGGCTGGAGCGTCGGCGCCGAGGGCTCCGTGTCCGCCAGCGCGGGCGTCGAGGTGGTCGCGGACGCGCACCTCAAGGGCATCTACGACCGCGGCGACTGGGGCTACACCGAGAGCAAGCGCTTCGAGGCCGAACCCCGCGGGCCCGACCTGGGCATCGAGGCCAGCTTCGAGTCCCGGCTCACCCTCAAGACCCACGCGAAGCTGATGCTCTACGGCGTCGCCGGCCCCGACTTCGACATCGACCCCTACGCGCGGGTCGAGGCCGAGCTGCAGTGCGCCGACATCCCCTGGGAGCTGCACGGCGGCATCGACCTCGGTGTCGGCCTGAACCTCGACGTCTACTTCTGGGAGACCAACAAGGACTTCGGGCCCTGGAACTGGGAGACGAAGGTCGCGGACGGCACGATCGACCTGCCCTCGGGCATCGGCCTGGGCGAGGACTGCGGCGAATGCGCGCCCTCGGGCACCATCTCCTGCGGGCAGATCATCAGCGGCAACACGGCCACCGACCCCGCGGCGTCCACGTCCATGCCCGGCTACGACATCAACGTCGGCAACTACGCGGCGCCGGAGCTGGTCTACGAGTGGTCGGGCGGCGGCGGCGGCGAGGTGGAGTTCCGCTTCATCGACCCCGTGCCCACCGAGGTGAACCACGACATCATGATCCTCGACGGCTCCAGCGGGACCTGCCACGGCGCCAACTCGGTGGCCTGGGGCTTCAACAGCCTGGTCTTCACGCCCGAGGGCTCCGGGCCCTTCTACATCGTGGTCGACGGCTACGACGGCGACGCGGGCGCCTTCCAGCTGGAGCTGAACTGCAACCCGGGTTGACCCGGTCGCCCGCAACACCTGGGTGCTAGCTTCCCCTACATGCGTACTCTCGCCCTTCTGACGGCCTTGCTGGCGCTGCCAGCCTGCGATCTGGGATTCACCGGCGACGGCGGCGGCAACGAGCTGCCCGCGGACGACGACGACATCGTGCTGGATGACGACGACGACGCGTCCACCGACGACGACGATGTCGCAGACGACGACGATGTAGCGGACGACGACGACGTAGCGGACGACGACGATGCAGCGGACGACGACGATGTCGCAGACGACGACGACGCCGCGGAGCTCTGCGAAGAAGACGGCTTCGAGGACAACGACACGCTCGGCGGCGCCGCGCTGCTCTCCGGCGCCGGGACCTGGAGCGATCTGCGCCTCTGCGACGGCGACGACGACTGGTTCAAGGTCGATCTCGTGCCAGGGCAGACCCTGTCCGCCACGCTCAGCTTCGCGACCGACGAGGGCGACATCGACCTGTCGCTGCACGACCCGGCGGGCAGCCCGCTGGACACCTCGGAGAGCACCACCGACGACGAGGAGGCCGGCCCCGTGCAGGTCACGGCGTCGGGCTCCTGGTACATCCGCGCCTCGCTCTACCAGGACGCCGGCGCGGTGGCGGGCAACGGCTACGAGCTGACGATCACGCTCGGGGTGGGCGGGGACGACGACGACAGCACCCCGGCCGACGACGACGACGTGACGGCGGACGACGACGACTCGACTCCGGTGAGTGACGACGACGACTCCACCCCGGTGAGCGACGACGACGACAGCACCCCGGTCAGCGACGACGACGACAGCACCCCCGCGGACGACGACGACGACAGCACCCCCATCAGCGACGACGACGACAGCACCCCGGTCAGCGACGACGACGACAGCACCCCGGTCAGCGACGACGACGACGCCACCGCCCCCACCTGCGTCGACGACGGCTACGAGCCCAACGACAGCGACGCCAACCCCGCCGCCATCTCCATCGGCACGACCAGCGGCCTCGCCGCCTGCGAGTCCGACGACGACTGGTCCGCCGTCGACCTCGTTGCCGGCGCCGAGCTGACGGTCGACGTGCTCTTCAGCGACGCCGAAGGCGACATCGACCTCGAGCTGCACGACCCCTCCGGCTACGAGGTCGCCGACTCGGGCAGCGTCTCCGACAACGAGTCCGTCACCTGGTTCATCGATCAGGACGGCACCTGGCTGGTCCGCGTCTGGCTCTGGGGCGACGCCGGCTCGCAGCCCGGCAACACCTACGAGCTGAGCCTCGCCCTCGTCTGCGGCGCCGACGACCACGAGCCCAACGACACGCAGGGCGACGCCTCCTCCATCACGCCGGGACTCGAGACCGACCTGAGCGCCTGCGAGGACGACGACTGGTTCGCCTTCGACGTCGGCGCGAGCGAGTCCATCGACGTCTCCGCCTTCTTCATCGACGCCGAGGGCGACGTGGACCTCGAGCTCTACGACCCGAGCGGCACCGAGGTCGACAGCTCCCAGAGCGTCGACGACGACGAGGCGGTCAGCTGGATCGCGACCGAGTCCGGGACCTGGGCCGCGCGCGTCTGGCTCTGGGGTGATGCGGGCAGCAGCCCGGGCAACCCCTACGAGCTCGACCTCGCCGTGGGCCCCTGCGCCGCCGACGGGCTCGAGCCCAACGACAGCTCGCCGACGGCCACGTCGATCTCCTCCGGGTACAGCTCACCGGACCTGACCCGCTGCACGGACGACGCCGACTGGTTCGCCATCTACGCCTCCTCCGGCCAGACCCTCGCCGTGGACCTCTGGTTCACCCACAGCTGGGGCGACCTCGACTTCGAGATCTTCGAGCCCGACGGCACCTACTACGACGGCGAGTACGGCTCGGCCGACAACGAGCACATCACGCTCAGCAGCCTGCCCGACAGCGGCACCTGGTACGTGCGCATGTTCGGCTGGAACGGCATCGACGACGCCGTCGCGGGCAACGCCTACACCATCGACATCGACGTGTACTGAGCCCCGGGCGGGCTGAGTGGGGTCAGACCCCAGCTGGCCCACTTCGCGGGCTGAGTGGGGTCAGACCCCAGCTGGCCCACTAGGCCATCTCCCAGCGAAGGCGCGTCGAGCGGGCCAGCATCAGCTCGTTCTGGCGACCCAGCTTGAGGGAGCGGAAGCGGTGCCCGCCGGCGCGGGATCCGTTGGTGCTCGCCATGTCCACGGCCCACAGGCCAGTCGGGTCCTGCACCAGGCAGAGGTGGATGCGGGAGATGGACTCGTCGGCGGACAGCAGGTCCTGATCCACGCCGCAGCGGTCGTAGCGACCGATCAGGACCCCCCGCGTGAGCGCCTGCACGCTGAGGCGCACGGAGCGGCGATCGGGCAGGAACAGGGCCCCCACGGCGAGCGGGCTGTCCGGGGGCATCTGCGCGAGCTGGGTGGGGTCGTCCAGGTGGATGATCTGGGTCGAGGACCCCAGCTCCTCACCCTGCTCCGCCTTGAGCAGCGGGTAGGCGCGGGCCCTCAGGTTGGGGCGGCTCCACTGATCCCGGGCGTCCAACAAGTCGCGGGGAGGCAGCCGGTCCCAGGCCTCCTCCGCGTCCTCGGGCCACTCGGTTCCGGGCTCGGTGTGCAGGAACATCAGGTTCCAGCTGCCCGTGGACACGAAGCAGGTGCCGTCGGCGCGCATGGCCGAGCAAGCGCCCCCGTCCTCGGTGCGGAAGCGGGCGTCGGTGCCGGTGTCGAGCACGCGCATCACCGGGCGCTCGTCCTCGAACCAGGCGGTGACCAGCAGGTGGCGCAGGGAGATGCAGTCGTCGCCGCGGAGCACCAGGTCGGCCCGCGTGTGGCGACCGACGACGCGGTGCACGCTCTGGCTGGGATCGATGGGGAGCTCGGCGCAGAAGGCCATGTCCAGCAGGCCCTCGCCCCGCTTCCACCGCTGGGCGACCACCAGGAAGCCCGCCTTCTGCATGGTCTTCAGAGCCGGGAGCACGCGGGGCCAGGCCCTCAGGAAGGCGTCGCGGTGGCCCTCGACCTCGCGCACGACCTCAGCGCTCAGCTCGATGAGCTGGGTGCGCGCGTTCGACTCTCCGTCTCGCGTCTCTTCCAAAGAGGCCTACCCGATCGATGTCGCTGAG
>JAJDAI010000301.1 GCA_029261955.1 Deltaproteobacteria bacterium
CGAAGGTGACCGCAGCCACGTAGACCTCGCAGAGATCCAGCGACGCGGCGCCCGGGTTCGAGATCGTGACCGGGATGTCGCGCAGGTCGGCCGTCGCCACCGAGCCGAAGGACAGCACCGAGTTGGGCACGTCCCCCTGGATGAAGCCGCGCGCTTCGGGCCACTGGATGGCGAAGTCGGGGGCGAGGGCGGTGATGCTCTGCTCGGGGCAGCCGCAGAGGACGAGGGAAAGCAGGAGGAACCAGCGCATGCTCGGGAGTCTATCGGGGACCAGGATCCCGGGACGGAAGAGTGCAGTGTGGGTCCGTTTTCCGATTCACCATGACGATCGCTATAGTCCGCCGCTTCAAGGGGACACACACATGCGCCGATTCCTTCTCGTCTTGCCTTTCCTGGCCGCCTGCAGCACCTCTGTCGACGGCCCGACCTGGCACCAGGACATCGCCCCGCTCGTCGCCGAGCACTGCGGCGCCTGCCACGTCCCCGGCAAGATCGCGCCCTTCGACCTCGTGACCTACGAGGACGCGCAGCCCATCGCGACCTGGTTGGCCGACACGACCGAGGCCCGGACGATGCCGCCCTGGGGCGCGCAGGACACCGAGGAGTGCGTGCCGGAGCTGGGCTGGAAGGACGACGCCCGACTGAGCGACGCGCAGATCGCGCTCTTCCGCGCCTGGGCCGACGCCGGCGCCCCCGAGGGCGACGCCTCCACCGCCGCCCCGCTGCCCACGCCGCGCGACACCGGCCTCGAGCGCGTCGACCAGACCCTCCTGCCCGAGCAGGGCTGGACCGTCACCGGCGAGACCGACCAGTTCCGCTGCTTCGTGCTCGATCCCGGGCTGACCGAGACCGGCAAGCTCGTGGGCCTCCAGGTCAACCCGGACAACGACAACGTCGTGCACCACGTGCTCGTCTTCAGCAGCGACGCCGAGGACGCCGAGGCCATCGACGACCTCGCCCGCGAGGACGGCACCGGCACCTTCCCCTGCGGCGCCGGCAACCCGCTGCCCGTGGGCGGCGAGCTCATCGCGGCCTGGGCCCCCGGCGCTCTGCCGATGCGCACGCCCGAAGGCACGGGGATGATCGTCGAAGCGGGCGCGCGGCTCGTCGCGCAGATCCACTACCACCCCACCGGAACCGAAGAGGCCCCCGACCGCACGAGCTTCGACCTGATGTGGTCCCAGACGCCGGTCGCCCGCGCCTTCCTGACCCTCATCGGCAACGAGGGCTCCGCCCCCGAGCTTCAGCCCGGCCCCAACGACGACGGCGGCGTGGAGTTCCGCATCCCCGCCGGAGCCCAGGGCCACACCGAGACCATCCTCTTCGACATCGACGACACCGGCGGCACCGACCTGACCATCTTCGCCGCGGGCACCCACATGCACTGGGTGGGCACGGACATGCAGATCGTGCTGAAGCACCAGGACGGCACGGAGGAGTGCCTGGTCCAGACGCCCGCCTGGGACTTCAACTGGCAGCGCTGGTACGACTACGAGGGCTCGCTCTTCGAGATGCCCGTCGTGCAGACCGGCGACTCGCTCTGGATGCGCTGCACCTACGACAACAGCCTCGAGAACCCCGCCGTGCGCGAGGCGCTCGCGGAGCAGGGCCTGGACGCCCCGGTCGACGTGGTGCTCGGCGACGACACCCTCAGCGAGATGTGCCTCGCGGTGTTGGGCCTGACCGTCCGCCTCTGAGCGGCCGAGCTACTCGGCCAGCATCGCCACCAGCTCGTCCCCGAACTTCTGCGCATCGCCCGGCCACCGGGCGGTGAGCAGGTTCCGATCGCGCACGGTGAAGGGCAGCCCGTAGGCCGGGACGAGGGGGCCGGTCTTCACGGCGCCCTCGGGGCCGACGGCGGCCTGGACCTCCTGCTGCACCCACTCGGGGTAGGTGCGGAAGTAGTCACCCCGGGTCAGCTTCGTCGCCGCCCAGGCCGACCACTCCATGCTCTTGGGCAGGCAGGTCATGGTCCGCCCGCGCAAGATCGGCCCCTGCTCGTCCGCGGCGCGGGCCAGCACGATCGTGCCGTGGCAGATGGCCGCGACGGGCTTGCCGCTCGCCAGGAAGGCCGCGGCGGCGGCCTGGAGGTCGGTCGCTTCCAGGTAGGGCTTCATGCCCTGCGCGTGGCCGCCGGGCAGGACCAACGCATCGTGCACGGCCGGATCGATGTCGGCGAAGCGGATGGGGGCCTGGCAGGCGGGATCGTCGATCATCGCCTGGTACAGCGCCGCGTTCTCCTTCTTGGCCTTCACGGCGCCGAGCAGCACCCCCTCCAGCATCAAGGGATCGCAGGCGCCGGGCTCACCGTCGGCCGTGGCGAAGATCACGTCCTTCCCCGCGCTGCGCAGGGTGTGCCAGGGAACGGCCGCTTCGGTGGGATCGAAGTCGGCGGTGGCGAGGGCGATGACGACGGCCATGGAATCTCCAGTGGCGGCGATGATGCCCGCCGACTCACCCCAGGGCCAGAACGCGGCAGCCCGGGGCCACCAGAATCGGTGGCCCCGGGCTCGACGCGGTGGGGGGGAATCCGGGTCCGCGCCGTGTTCTTGCCGTCTCAGGCGCCGTGGCGAACGAGGCAGCGGCCGGCGCGCAGGGCCCGCAAGGCGCCCCAGACGACGCGGAGCTCGGCCCGCAGCTCGTTGCGCACCGCGGTGGCGGCGGCCCGCTCGGCCCGCAGGGCCTCCATCTTGTTGGTCACCTGCTTCAGCGCCCGGCGCATGCCGTCCACGTCGTCGCCGGTGGCGGCGTCGCGGATGCCCTGGCGCAGCTCACGGGCCAGGTCGCGCAGGGCCCGGAGCTCGGTGCGCAGCTCGGCGCGGGTCGCGTTCACCTGGTCCCGCTCGTCGCGCAGCTGGTCGCGC
This sequence comes from Deltaproteobacteria bacterium, assembly GCA_029261955.1. Lineage (GTDB taxonomy): Bacteria > Myxococcota_A > UBA796 > UBA9615 > UBA9615 > CALCXL01. The sequence goes on from JAJDAI010000301.1 coordinate 2,865, forward strand.
TCGTCGCGGGCGTCCCGCATCGCGTCGCCCAGCTTCACCCGCGCGGCGGTGC
>JAJDAI010000302.1 GCA_029261955.1 Deltaproteobacteria bacterium
GATCGACGAGCAGCGGGATGTCCCCCGCGCGGTCCTTCAGCGGCGGCACCTCCACGGGGATGACGTTGAGGCGGTAGAAGAGGTCCTTGCGGAACCGGCCCTCGGCCACCTCGGTGCTCAGGTCGCGGTTGGTCGCGGCGATGATCCGGGCCTTCAGGTCGATGTCGACCGTGCCGCCCACGCGCTTGAAGCGACGGTTCTCCAGGGCGCGCAGCAGCTTGCTCTGCGTGACCATGCTGAGCTCGCCGATCTCGTCCAGGAAGATCGTGCCGCGCGAGGCGACCTCGAACAGGCCGAGCTTGCGGACCTTTGCGTCGGTGAAGGAGCCGCGCTCGTGGCCGAAGAGCTCGCTCTGGATCAGCTCATCGGACAGGCCGGTGCAGTCGATCTCGAGGAAGGGCTCGGCCGCGCGGCGGGAGCGGCGGTGGATGGCGCGGGCCACGAGGTCCTTGCCGGTGCCGCTCTCACCCAGGATGAGCACGGTGGGCGCGTCGGCGTCCTCGAGGCGATGCAGCAGGTCGAAGACGCGGCGCATGGCCGGGGAGTCGCCGATGATCTCCTCGTAGCCGATGCGGCTGGAGCGCTCGCGCAGGACACGGAGCTCGCGCTGCCGGCGGGAGTCGCCCAGCGCGCGCTCGACCACCAGCATCATCTCCTGCAGGTCGAAGGGCTTCGGGATGTAGGCCGTCGCGCCCAGGCGCGTGACCTCCACCGCGGTCTGCACGTTGCCGTGGCCGGTGATCATGACGATGGGCACGTCCGGGTCCGTCGCCCGGAACTCCTTGAGCAGCTCGGTCCCCGTGCCATCCGGGAGGCGGATGTCGAGGATGATCAGCTCGGGGTCGATCCGCTTTGCAGCCTGCCTGCCCTCCTCGACGGTCCCGCAGGTGATCGCCTCGTATCCAGCGGCGGAGAGCTCCTCCGCCAGCGACCAGCGGATCAGCTCTTCGTCGTCGACCACCAGCACCTTGGCGCGGTTCGCCGCGGGCGTTTCGTCGCGCTTGGTCCGCGACGAGTGGTTGGAGGGGCGTTCGGAGGCCCAATTCGGAAGGTTCATGCTCAATCCTCCTCGGCGTAGCCGGGTCGGGGCGGAAGGCCGATCAAGAAGCGGGCACCACGGGGCGAGTCCTCGAGGCGGACCGTCCCGCCGTGGGCTTCGACCACCTTGCGGACGTTGGCGAGGCCCAGACCGGAGCCCCGCGCGCGTGTGGTGAAGAAGGGGTCGAAGATCTCTTGTCGGAGCGAGTCCGGAATGCCGGGGCCGTCGTCGGTGACGCGCAGCTGCACGCCGTCCGTCTCGCGCACGCAGCTCAGCTCGATGTTGCCGTTGCCCGGCAGGGCCTGGACGGCGTTGTTCCCGAGGTCCACCAGCGCCATCTGGAGCGCCACGGGGTCCACCTGGATGCGGAGGGTCGGGTCGGGCACGCGCACATGGACCTGGATGCCCGACGGGGCGCCCTCACGCACGCGGTCGGCCGCGCTCAGCAGGACCATGCGCGCGGGCACCGTCTTGAAGCGCATGTTGACGGGCCGCGCGAAGGCGAGCAGGTCCGACATCACCTCCTGGGCGCGGGCGGTGCGCTCGCGGATGCGGAGCAGGACCTCCGCTGCGGCGGAGTCCTTGGGGATGCGGTGCTGGAGCACGGTCAGCGAGTTGCCCACCCCGGCCAGGGTGTTGCGCATCTCGTGGGCTACGCCGGCGGCGGTCGCCCCCAGCATGCGCAGGGCCTCGGTGTGCGGATCGAGGGGACCGACGGCGCCGAAGGACAGCATGACCGCCTGCTCGCCGGAGTCGGCGGGGGTCGCCAGCACCGCGAACTGCCGGATGGCGCCACCCCGGCACCGGATGCGCAGGTCTTCGGAGACGGGCTGCCCGCCGAGGCGGACCTGCTCCACCAGCTTCGCGATCTGCCGTGGGTGCGCGGGGTCCTCGATCCGATCGAGGCCGGAGTCGTGCAGCTCGGCGCCTCGGTGGCCCAGCAGGGTCTCGAGGTTCGCGCTCCAGTCCGTGATCATGCAGGGATCGCCGCCGAGCACGAGCAGGGGCGCTGGCGCGTTGCGCATCAGGCTCTGGAGCATCTCCAGGCGGTCGGCGGCCTCGCGGCGGCAGCGGGACCGCTCCACGGCGTCGGCGACCAGGCCGGGGCGGGCCGAGCGGATGACGGCGAGGTCCTGGTCCAGGGTGCGCAGGTCGGCGGAGATCTCCTCGGCCTCGTCGTTGTCGTCCAGGAGCAGGATGGCGGCGTCGTACTGGTGGTCGGCCACCGCCTCGCGGATCATGTCGGCGTCGGCGAAGCGGTCCATCAAGACGCCGGGCAGGGGGCCCAGCTCGGCCGAGCCGTCACCCAGGACCGCGAGGCGGGCCCGCCGCGGCAGCTCCGGCTGCTCGCCGCCGTGCAGGCCGAGGATGTTCAGGAGCTCCTGCGGGTCGAAGGGCTTGCGGAGGACGGGGACCTGACCGAGCCGCTCGACGGCGCGGATGCGCTCGGCGCTGTCGTATCCGGTGACCGCGATCAGGCACTGGGGCTGCCCCGCGGCGCGCATGGCCTGGAGCACCTCGAGGCCGGAGCGGTTGGGCATCTTCAGGTCGACCACCGCGGCGTCGAACCGCTGGTTGTTGGCCGCCTCCAGGGCCTGGCTGCCGTCGGGGACGACGACGGTCGTGGCGCCCCGGGTCTGAAGCACGGTCGCCAGGCTCCGTGCCAGGTCGAGGTTGTCGTCCGCGATGAGGACCCGCACAGCCGCCTCAGCGATCGAGCAGCAAGGTGACGGATGTCCCCTGATTGGGCGTGCTCTTCACCAGCAGGCGGGCGCCGTTGGCCCGAGCGAGGTGCTGGCTGAGTGACAGGCCCAGCCCGACGCCTTCCGGCTTGGTCGAGTAGAGCGGCTCGAAGATGCGCTGCAGATCCGCTGGGTCGATGCCCATGCCGTCGTCGGTGACCGCGATGGCCAGCTTCCCGGCCTGGAGCCTGGACGAGATCCGCACTTCGCCGCCGCCGGAGCAGGCGTCGAAGGCGTTGCTCATGAGGTTCACCAGGACCTGCTCCACCTGCGGTGCGTCCACCATCGCCGGCGGCAGATCGGGGTCGAGGTCCAGGGTCAGGCGGCAGTCGGCCGGGATCGTGATGCGGGCGGCGGCGCCACGGACGAGCCTGTCGACCGCGATCTCGGACTTCTCGGGGTTCCGCAGCCGGGCGAAGGACAGCAGATCGCTGATGATCTCGGTGGCCCGGTCGACGTTGCTGTCCACGCGGTCCAGCAGGGCGCGGGAGCGTGCGTCGGCGCGCACAGCGCGGCGCTCGCGCAGCGCGAAGGCCGCGGTACGCACCGCAGCCAGCGGGTTCTTCAGCTCGTGGTGGATGCCCGCAGCGAGCTCCCCCAGGGTGGCCAGTCGCTCCTGCCGTTGCATGCGGGACAGCAGATCGTCGCGGTAGGTGGCCAGCATCATCGCCAGCTCGATGTCGAGGATGCGGTCCACGGCCGTGATCGCGCGCACCATGCGCTCGGGATCCCCGGGGTACTGGGCGGCGCAGATTCCGACGAACCACGAGCGCACCACGTTCATGGACGTGAGCATGTAGCGCTGCGGCATCTTGTTCTCGACGTGCGCCCGGCCGATCGCCTTGCGGTGCTCCGCGTAGGCCTGATCGTAGGGGCCCTCCAGCATCGTGAGGATCCACGCGGCGAGCGAGCGTCGAAGCGACGCCCGCTGCCGTTTGGGATCCCGGAACACGGCGCGCGCGCCCGCATGGGCGTCGATCACGCCATAGAAGCGATCCAGCAGCGTCTCCATGTCGGCGTGTGCCGCCGACTGGAGCGCCGCGAGTTCAGCCTCGTCCTCCGCGGTCAAACCGACGTAGGACTTCATCTCCTCAATGTCGTCGCGGCCGTCCTCGGAGGAGGCTTCGTCGAGATTCGGAGAGCTGGGATCGCCTTGTGTCATTTCCCACAGATTGCCACGGTCCATTGGACCTGTCCCCTCCTGGGTCCCTAGATGTCCGCCCCATCGGCGGCGGACTGGAGGCGGGTGAAGTCCAAAACGCGGATCGAGTCGCGGCGCGTCTCGACCACTCCAGCCTTCTCCCACTTGCGCATCAGGCGAATCGCGGTCTCCACCGTGGTGCCCGCGGCGTCCGCGAGATCCTGGCGGGTGAGGCGGATCGGAATGATGCCGTTTCGCTTGTCGCCGTAGCGGCCGAGCAGGTGCAGCAGCAGACCGCCGAGGCGGGCCGGCACGGACGGGGCGCGCGTCGACGCGACCTGGTCCAGCAGCGCGCGCTGCTGACGGCTCATGTGGTTCGCCCAGGCCACCGCCGAGCGGGGGTCCGAGGAGATGCAGTGGCGCAGCGGCGTGATGGGCAGCTGGGCGATGCGGACCTCTTCGAGGGCGATGAGGGTGAACTGCGCGGACGCGTCCGTGAGGGTCTCGGGCCAGCAGGGGGTCTCACCGGGACCGACCACGTCGACCACGACCTCGCGCCCACCTTCGGTGTTGCGCATCAGCTTGAGGTGGCCGTCGATGATCAGGGGGAGGTTGCGGAGCTTGTCGCCCTGCCAGAAGACGGGGGTGTTGCGCGTGTACTTGCGAACGACCGCGCGGTCCTCGACCGCCATGCGCACACGTTCGGGCAGCGCGGCGATGATCGGGAAGCGGGCGAACGGAGACTCGGCGGGGACGGACTCGAGGGGCGACTTGCTGTGGTGGAGCGCGATGGCCATTTCCTGGTTCTCCTGGATTCGGGACGTTGCTTCTGCACTGGTCGTGCCAGAGGGCCTGGGGGCCGGAGACACGGGGATCGTCGGTGGATGAGGGGGCTACTCGGGGGTGCGACTGGCCACGGGAGCTGTGCCGGAAGGCACAGGCCGGGATCAGCGCAGCTGGCGGTGGATTTCGAGGGCGCCGAAGCGCTGGAGGATTCGCTCTGCCTCGGGCGCGCGGGCGCTCTCGCTCAGGGCGAAGGTCATCAACATGCGGCCGGGTACGAGGTTCTTCGCGGCGGAGGACAGCCCCGGTTCGGGGGCGCCGATGCCGCCGAGCACGGACGCGAAGCCGCCGAGGGCGCCGAAGCCGAGCATGCCCAGCAGGGCCGAGGTGTGGGTGGGGAGCTGGCCGATGTCCAGCAGCCCGCCGACGGCGCCGGCCACCAGGCCGAGGGTTCCGAAGCCGAGCACACCGGCGATGGCGAAGGGGCCGATGGCGGAGCGGTCACCGGAGGGGGTCTGGGCGAGGGCGTCGTAGGCGCAGACGTGCTCGAAGGAGGTGTCCGCGATGGCCGCGGCCTCGAGCTCGTGCAACGCCTTGTGGGCTTCGCCGTCGAGGTCCTTCGGGAACAGGGCATGAAGAAGCATGTGCATGACTGGGGTCCTTCTCTGGGGAATCAGAGGGCGTTGCGTGCTGCGCGCAGCACGTCGACGTAGCTGATGATGCCGACGAGGTGGTCGCTGCCGCCCTCGATGACCGGCACGGCGCCGATCTTCCACTCGACCATCAGGTCGATGATGGAGCCGATCTCGTCCTCGGGGGTGACGCAGATCGGGTCGGGCTGCATGGCGGCGGTGACGGGCTCGGAGCGCTTCTGGATGGCCTCGAGGTCGGGCACGCCGTTCTGGGCGTCGAAGGGGATGAAGCTCCGCAAATCGCGATCGCTCAGCATTCCGACCAGCACGCCGGCGTCGTCGACCACCGGAAGATGACGCATGTCGTATTCCCGCATGAGGTGTTCCGCCTCACGCAGGCTGCGGTCGTCGAGGATTCGAACCGGGTCCTCGGTCATCAGGTCGCGAGCGAGCATCTGAGTCTTCTCCCTTGAAGGGCGGTGCGTGGCCGCCTCGGGCACTGGTTGAGCAAGACGCGTACCAGCCTTGTGCGATCCCCGGATCGCCCTGTGCCGAGGCCGATCTCGGGGCAAAGCGCACGCAAGCGGCATCGCGGGGTTGTGGGCCCGCACACACTGACTTTGATCATGGTGTGGCTGATCACACAGGGCTGCCGGCTGTGGCAGGGTGAGCGCCCGACGAGTGGCTCTCCTCAGGATCGGTACGGCTCTTGCTGCCTCTTGGGGCGAAGGAGATGAGCATGACGTCCGCCTTTCCCCCAAAACGAATCCTGGTCCCCCTCGACTTCTCCGACTGCTCCCGCAAAGCGCTGAACTACGCGGTCCGCATGTCGCTGGAATCGTCCGCGCACCTGGTCGTGCTGCACGTCGGGCCGCCCATTCCAACCTTCGCCTACCCGCTGCCCGAGGCCACCGCGCTGCAGACCGCGGCGTGGACCGAGACGCTGCGGGAGCGCCATGAGGCGGCCGAGGTCGCCCTGCTGGACGAGGTCCGCCCCTGGCAGGACTCCGTGGAGTTCGAGCTGCACTTCGAAGAGGGCGAGGCCGCAGAGGCCGTGGTCCGGAGCGCGGACGAGAAGAACTGCGATCTCATCGTGATGGGCTCGCACGGGCGCACCGGGCTGCGGCGCGCGATCATCGGGTCTGTGGCGGAGCGCACGGTTCGCCACGCGCACTGCCCGGTTCTCGTCGTTCGTTGAGCGGAGGAGCTGCCGCTCGCTACGCCACCGCCAGCCTCGCCGTCGCGTGCGTGGTCCTGGTGGTCAAAGGCGCGGCGTGGTGGTTGACGGGCTCGGTCAGCTTTCTGGCGGACGCGCTCGAGACCGTCGTCAACGTTGCAGGGGCCACCGCGGCGCTGTTCGCGATCCGGGTGGCCCTCCAGCCCCCCGACGAGGACCACCCCTGGGGCCACGACAAGGCGGAGTACTTCTCAGCCGGCTTCGAGGGCGGGCTCGTGGCCATGGCCGGTGGTTGGATCGCGGTGCAGGCGACGGCGCGCCTGTTCGAACCGACACCCCTGGAGTCGGTCCACCTGGGCATCGCGCTCAGCGCGGCGGCTGCGATCGTCAACGCCGGCATGGCCGGCTTCCTCATGAAGCGGGGCAAGGCGCTGGATTCGATCGCGCTTGTCGCCGATGGGCGGCACCTGCGAGCCGACGTCTACACCTCGGTGGGCGCCATCATCGGTCTGCTGCTCGCCGGAGCCACGGGCTGGTGGATCCTCGATCCCCTCATCGCCCTGGCCATCGGCGC
>JAJDAI010000303.1 GCA_029261955.1 Deltaproteobacteria bacterium
CCCGGTGCCGCACGCGAGGTCGAGGACCCGCTTGGGCTCCTTGACGTGCGCGATGAGCTCTTCCTTCCAGCGCTTGTCCCGGCCGAAGGTCGCCATGTTGGCGATCCGGTCGTAGGTCTCGCCGGTGCCATGGAAGAGATCCTCCACCAGGTCGACGCGGTTCTCGAGGGTGTCCTGGCGGACGTCGGTTTCGGTCATCTGGTTCCTCACGGTCAGGGGCCCCCCGGCCCGGGCGACGGCGGGTTGTAGCAGAGGGATGAGCCCCTTTCCACCTGCGTCCGAATCCCCCCAGCGGGTCCTGCGGCGACGTCCGTCGCGAGGGGAGGATCCCCGTGGGGCCTCATTCGGCGGCCGGGGCCACCCGGATCGGCTCACCGGCACGGATCTGCGCCAGCAGGCCCTCGATCTCACCCATCGCGGCCGGCGCCAGGCGCTTCCGGGCTGCGGCCACGAGCTGCTCCGCTGCGTCGATCGCCTCGTCCTGCCGACCCAGCTCCGCGTAGGCCGCGGCGCGGGTGCGCATGCACTGCATCTGGACCTCGCCCGGCGCGGTGCACAGCCGCTCCGCGGTCGCGAGCGCCTCGGCCCCGTCCCGCGTGTTCTCGTCCAGACATGTGGCCTGGATCCAGGCCAGCTGGCCCAGGGCCTGGACGTTGGCCGGCGTGAACTCCAGCGCGCGTTCGTAGTGCAGCGCCGCGTCCGCGCAGCGTCCCAGCATCATCTGCACGCCCGCCAGGGTGATGCGCGCCGCGGGGTCGAAGGGCTGGAGCTCGACGACGCGCGCCAGCTGCTTCTCGCCGTCGGGCAGCAGCCTCTCGAGGACCAGCAGCTCCCCGAGCCGCGCGTGGGCCCTCGCGGCGCCGGGGTTCTGCATGATCCTCTTTTCCCAGGCCATCACCGCGTCCAGCTTGCGGCCCTGCTGTTCGTAGACCACCGCGAGGTTCGCGAACGACGAGGACGGGTCGATCTCACGGGCCCTCAGCAGCGCGGTCTCGGCTTCGTCCGGTCGCCCCGAGCGGAGGTGGCAGGCGGCGATCGCTTCGAGGGCCACGGCCTCGTCGGGCTTCAGCTCGTGGTAGCGCTCGAAGAGGGCGAGCGCGTCGTCCACCCGCCCCTGGCTCATGGCCAGGTCGCCGAGGCGGGAGAGGACCTCCAGCTCCTCGGGCGCCAGCTCGCCCGCGCGCCGGATCAGCCGCTCCCACCAGGACCGGTCGCCCGCGAGCTGGGTCACGCCCGCCGCGCGGAGCAGGAACTCGGTGCTCGAGGACTCGAGCGCCAGCGCGTCCACGAAGGGATCGATGGGCGGGCTGTAGCCGCCCTGCATCCGGGCGTTGTACTCGGCTCCACGCGCCTCGGGATCCCGCCCCTGCGTGCGCAAGACCTCGGCCAGCAGGGTGTAGGCGGGCCCGAAGCGTGCGTCCGAGGCCAGCAGGGCCTTCAGCCTCGCCTCCGCAGCCTGGGCGTCGCCCCCCATCAGCGCGAGGCGCGCCAGACCCAGGGAGGCGTGCTGAGCCGCCGTGGGGCCAATGCGCCGGGGCACCGCACCCAGGGCGGCGTGCCTCGGGCTGCGCTGGGGTGCGTCGACCGCGTGGAGCCAGGCGGCCTCGGCCTGCTCGGACCGGCCCTGCTTGAAGCGCGCGCGCCCCAGGTAGAACCAGGGCAGCTGCTGCTCGGGCAGGCGCTCGGTCAGGCGCGCCGCGGCCTCGGTGAGGGCCTCGTGCTCTCCCCGGTCCTGATGCAGGAGCACCTGGAGCCAGGTCCAGCGCCACTCGTCGGGCGCGAGCTCGGCGGCGGTGGCGTAGGCGTGGGCTGCCTCCAGTGAGCGCAGGTTCGCGTGGTAGGCGAGGCCGAGCGCTCCCGCGGTCTCCGCGCTCAGCTCCGCCCGCGCCGCAGCGTCCGCGGCCCGCAGCTGCTCGGCGATCGGCGCGGCGGTGGCGGAGAGATCCGGCAGAGCGGGCAGGGGACCAGCGGGGGTCGCGGGCTCCACAGGCTCGGGTGGAGCCGAGCAGGCGGTCAGCAGCAGCGCGAGGAGCAGCCCCCTCACCGGAACAGGCCCTTCTTCGGCTGGATCCAGGCCCGGACCCGCGACATGCGGTCGTAGGGCGGGCGCATGTGCAGGCCACCCGTCGCCAGGTCGAGCCGCCCGTCGCCGTTCAGATCGCCCACTGCGACGCTGATCAGCTGGGTCGGCGCGCTCGCGATGTCGTGCTGGGTGAAGCCCATCGAACCGTCGTTCTCGAACCAGACCAGGCTCCGCGCCGCCGGGTCGTCCCAGTTGTTGTAGGCGCTGGCGACGACCACATCGATGTCTCCGTCGCCGTCCAGGTCGCCGACCTCGGGCCCCGAGGCGCCGTGCAGGTCCCCGATGCGGTGGTGCACGAAGGCCAGGTTCCCCGTGTTCTCCAGCCACTGCACGCCGTGCCAGGGGCGGTCCAGGGTCAGGCCGTAGTCCCAGGCGTCGCCGTTGCTGTAGAGCAGGTCCGGATCCCCGTCCCGGTCCAGGTCCTCCACGACGATCCAGCTGGAGCCGAAGTCCTCGTTGGCCGCGCCCCAGAGCAGCTTGGAGGTGAAGGTGCCGTGGCCGTCGTTCACGAAGGCGTGGATCTCCTCCCACTGCTGGCTGACGAGGTTCACCAGGTCGAGGTCGCCGTCCCCGTCCAGGTCGCTCGGGATGGCGTTGATCGGCCCGGCCAGCCGCTGGAGGACGTGGGACTCGAAGGCCCAGTCGCCGGTGTTCTCCATCCACCGCGTTTCGCCGGAGACGTAGCCGAACTGCGCCACGGCGAGGTCCACGTCGCCGTCGCCGTCCAGGTCGCCTGCGCGCACGTCCGCGACCCGGGCGATGCCCTCGACGAGGGTGCGCTGGGTGAAGCTCCCGGACCCGTTGTTCTCCATGGCGATCACGCCGCCGATGGGGGCGTCGCTGGGCGTCAGCAGCCCGAGCTGGGCCACCAGCACGTCGAGGTCCCCGTCCCCGTCGAGGTCTGCTGCCTCGGCGTGCGCCGGCGCAGCGACCGGGCCTCCGATCGTCTTCTCGACCCAGAGATCCCCGTCCCCCCGGCTGAGCCAGGACACGCGGTTGCGGCGCATGTCGCAGACGATGATGTCGTTGCGCCCGTCCCCGTCCAGATCGGCGATGGAGACGTGAGCCGCCTGGGGACGCTCGCCTTCATCCAGCGCGCGGCCGATGGGCCCCGAGTCCACGAAGGTGGGCGGCGTTCGCTCGCCGCAGCCGGCGAGCGCGATCAGGAGGAGGGAAGTTCGCAGCACGGCGCGACCTTAGCAGCGAGCCCGGGCTACTCGACGGGCTTGCCCGCGGCCTTCCAGGCGGCCGTTCCGCCGAGCACGTTGACCACGCGGAAGCCCTTGGACTCGAGGATCCGGCCGGCCTTGGCCGAGCGGCCCCCGACCTGGCAAATCACCCAGATCTCGTCCCCGCGGTGAGGCTCGACTTCGCCGAGGCGCGAGGACAGCTCGGCGACGGGGATGAGCTTCGCGCCCTTCACGTGGCCGCCCTCGTACTCCCGGGCGGTGCGCACGTCGAGCAGCAGGGGCAGGGTCGGCAGGACCTCCTCGAGCTTGTCGATGGACGCGTCGCGGTAGCTGCCGGCGGCCTTGGGGGTGGCCTCGGCCTTCTCGGCGGCGGGGGCCGGTTCGCTGGCGGCTGGCGCCGAATCGGCGGGGGCCGAGCACGCGGTGAGCAGGAGGGCGAGCAGGATCGGGGTGAGGCGCATGGGCCATTGTGGATCCACGGGAGGTGCGCTGGCCATGCCCGATGCCGATCTGCGACGATCCGTCCGCCGATCAGTCCCTGAAGCGCGCTCGGTGCACCGGTCCGCGTTCCCCGACCGGACCCTCCGGGGTAGAGTCCCAACCCCGTGATTTCGGCCAACTGCCCCAACTGCGGGGCTGGCATCTCCTTCCGCCACGCCGCGTCCCTGACCGTCGTGTGCACGAGCTGCCGGTCCTGCGTCGCCCGAACCGACCAGGACCTCACGGTTCTGGGGCAGGTCAGCGCGTTCGGGCGGGAGCTCTCGCCGCTCCAGCTCGGCTCGACGGGCTCCGACGGCGGACGGGGTTTCCGGGTCGTCGGCGTGCTGCGCAAGGGCCGCGAGCGGGTGCGCTGGAACGAGTTCTTCCTCGCCTACGACGACGGGCTCTACGGCTGGCTGAGCGACGGCAACGGCGAATTCCTGCTGTTCGAGCACCGCCCCGTGACCGTGTCGCTGCCGGACCCCGCGGGCCTGCCGCCGAACGCCCGCCTGACGGTGGACGACGTGGAGTGGCGGGTGGTCGAGTCCGCCCGCGCCAACATCCTGGCCGCCGAGGGCGAGCTGCCCTTTCCCGTGGCCCCGAACGAGCCGACCGTCTACTGCGACCTCAAGTCGGCCCGGGGCCGCGCGGCGACGCTCGACAAGGACGGGGCGGGCCGGATCCTGCTGTGGATCGGGCGGGTCGTGGACC
>JAJDAI010000304.1 GCA_029261955.1 Deltaproteobacteria bacterium
ACGGCCTCGGTGGACGTGGACTACTGCCTGCACACCCGCGACGGCGCCAGCACGCTGATCGACACCTTCCGCGCGGAGCTGGACGAAGGCTCGGCTTCGACCAACCTCGGCGAGCACGAGCCGGGCGACTACGTCGTGCGCGTCGGCCTCGGCGACACCCTCGTGCGCAGCCTGCCCTTCGGCGTGGACTGAGCCGGGATCCGAGCCCAGGCATGATGCGCCCCATGCCGCCCACGATCCCGAGCCAGCGCGTCGTCCTCGGGCCCCTCAGCCAGGACGACGCCCCCGCCTTCTTCGCCTACCGCGGCGACCCCGAGGTCCGCCGCTACCAGAGCTTCGAGCCCAGCTCCCTCACCGACGCCACCGCGTTCATCGCGAAGCTCGCCACCACCCCCTTCGGCACGCCGGACACCTGGTTCCAGCTCGCCATCCGCCTCAGCTCAGGCGAGCTCATCGGCGACCTCGGCGTGCACTTCGAGGAGGACCCGCGCCAGGTGGAGATCGGCTTCACCCTCGCGCCCGAGCACCAGGGCCGGGGCTTCGCCTCCGAGGCCGTCACCGCCCTGCTCGATCGCCTCTTCACCGAGCACGACACCCACCGCGTGCACGCCTCCGTCGACCCGCGAAACACCGCGTCGTGCAAGCTCCTCGAACGCCTCGGCTTCCGCAGGGAGGCCCACCACCGCCAGAGCCTCTGGTTCAAGGGCGCCTGGGTGGACGACGTCGTCTACGCGACCCTGCGCGGCGACCGCCCCGGCCAAGCGGCTTTCGCAATCTCCCCCGGGGGCGCACCGTACTGATCCCATGGCCGGTCGCCCCCCCACCAAAGGCCGTCGCTTCCTGAAGCTCGCGAGCATGACCGCGGCCGTCGCCGGCAGCTTCGCGCGCAAGCAGCTGAACTCGGCCTTCCGCGACAAGCTCGCCCAGGAGAAGCTCCAGGAGGTCTTCGCGCGTCAGGCGGGCATGCGCATGGTCGCCACGCTGGGCGAGCTCAAGGGCGCGGCCATGAAGCTCGGCCAGATGATGTCGACGGCCACAGACCTGCTGCCGCCCGAGCTCGCCGAGGCGCTGTCCGCGCTCCAGCAGGACGCGCCCCCGATGGACGCGGCCGTCATCGCCGAGGTCATCGAGGCCGAGTTGGGCGAGGTGCCCGAGCGCCTGTTCCGGTCCTTCGATCGGGAGCCCTTCGCGGCGGCCTCCATCGGCCAGGTGCACCGCGCGGTGACCGACGACGGCCGCGAGGTCGTGGTGAAGGTGCAGTACCCCGGCATCGACGGGGCCATCGACTCGGACCTGAGCCAGGTGCGGCGCGCCATGAAGCTCGCGTGGGTCGCGGTGGACGGCCGGATGATGGACGCGATGTTCGAGGAGCTCAGCGAGCGCCTGCACGAGGAGCTCGACTACTGCAACGAGGCCGACAACGTGCGCGCCCTGGCCGCCGTGCACGCGAAGGAGCCTCACATCCTCATCCCCGAGGTCGTCGGCGAACGCAGCTCGGGCCGCGTCCTGACCCTGACGCTGCTCGAAGGGGCCCCGCTCAGCGAGGTCTGCACCAGCTGGCCCCAGGAGCACCGCGACCGCATCGGGAGCCAGCTCATGCGCCTGGTCACCGAGGAGCTGCTGGTGCACGGCGTGCTGCACGGCGACCCCAACCCCGCCAACTTCGCCTTTCGCACCGACGGCACGATGGTCATCTACGACTTCGGCCTGATCCGCCGCTACACCGACACCGAGCGCGCCGGCTTCCGCGCCCTGGTGCACGCCGCGCTGCAGGACGATCACGCGGGCATGGACGCGGCCCTGATCGCGCTGCACCTCCGCAACCCCAAGCACGAGCCGCTGGGCGCGGAGTTCTACGGGCTGATCCTCGGGATCATCGGGCCGCTGCTGAAGGACGCCGACGTCGACATGGCGGGCCTGAGCATCAACCAGCAGTTCATGGAGGTCGGGCCGCGCTTCCTCAAGTACGCGACCGCGTTTTCGCCGGGTCCCGAGATCGCCGTCGTCAAGCGGGTGGTGACCGGCCAGCTCGACATCCTGAGGGCGCTCGGCGCGCGCGTGAACATCGGGGGCATGCTGCGCGCGATCGTGGGGTGATCGAAACGCACCTCGCCCAGCGCGCTTCACCCGCGGTACGTTGCCGCCTCGGCCACCCCGAGGAGATCCCGCAGTGCACCGCTTGATGATCCTGACCCTGCTCGCCCTGCTGGCGATCCCGAGCCTGGCCCAGGCCGGCGCCTACTCCACCCTCTACTACTGGGGCAACGGCGGCGAGCAGCGCTCCGTGTCGATGATCGACGCCAACGCGACCGCTGCGGGCTCCCTGGGCACCGACAACCTGGCGGTCTGGCCGGCGACGCTCGACCCCTACATCCTCATCTACATCTCGCTCGCCGAGCAGGCCTTCTCGATGAACCAGATCGCGGATCTGGACGCGTTCATGACCCGCGGCGGCACGCTCGTCATCATCATCGACAGCGAGGGCTTCACCGAGAACGGGCACGTCATCGCCAACGACCTGATCGGTGCGCTCGGCTACGACATCCGCTTCGCGCCCGCGCAGCTGGAGAGCGGCTGCGACCACCCGGCCAGCTCCGTGCGCAGCCACATCTTCACGACCGACGTGGTGTCCATGGACTACGCCTGGACGGCGGACATCGACCTGAACACCGTCGGCACGCCGCTGCTCACCGGCGCGGATGGCCACCACGTCATCGCGGCCGAGGACGCGCTCGTGCTGGTGACCGACCTGGACATGATGAGCGACGACAACTGCACGCTCGAGCCGGGCAACCAGCAGTTCCTCTGGAACCTCTTCTTCTACTCGCCGCTGTCGGACTGGTGGGGCGACGACGACGACGCCACGGGGGACGACGACGACGCCACCGCGAACGACGACGACGACGTGACCGCAGACGACGACGACGCAGCGGACGACGACGACGCCACCGCGAACGACGACGACGACATCGCGGACGACGACGACACCGCAGACGACGACGACCTCGCAGACGACGACGACTCCGCAGCCAGCGACGACGACGACGACGGCGGCGGCGGATCCAGCCGACGCGGCGGCTGCGGTTGCTCCACGGGATCGGGCAGCTCGGCCAGCCTGGGCCTGCTCCTGCTCGTCGGTGCGCTTCGCCGGCGGCGCTGAACCCGGGGGCGAGCCGGCCCCCACATCAGCCAGTACCCTGCGGCCATGCACGACCTCTCCTCCTGGACTGACTCCGTCGCCCTGGTGACCGGCGCGTCTGCCGGCATCGGCGCCTCCTGCGTGCGCAAGCTGCACGCTGCCGGCCTGCGCGTGGCCTTCTGCGCGCGGCGGGTCGACCGCATCGAAGCCCTGGCAGCCGAGCTCGGTGAGCGCGCCTGGGCCATTCCCTGCGACCTGCGGGACGAGGCGTCCATCGACAACATGTTCAACGCGATCCGCGACCGCTGGGGCGGCGTGAGCGTGCTGGTCAACAACGCCGGCCTGGGCCACGCGGCACCGCTCGGCACGGGCGCGACGGAGCTGTGGCGGGAGATGCTCGAGGTCAACGTGCTGGCGCTGTGCATCTGCACCCGCGAGGCGCTGAAGGACATGGGCGACCGCGGCCACGTCATCCACATCAGCTCGATGGCCGGGCACCGGGTGCCGGGCGGCAGCGGCGTCTACTCGGCCACGAAGCACGCGGTGAAGGCGCTGACTGAGGGCCTGCGGCTCGAGCTGCGGGAGACCGGCAGCAGCGTCCGCGTCTCGGCGATCTCGCCCGGCTACGTCGAGACCGAGTTCGCGGCGCAGTACAGCAAGTCCGAGGAGCAGGCGGCGCAGACCTACGCCCGCTTCCCCTGCCTCCAGCCCGAGGACGTCGCCGAGGGCCTGCTCTACCTGCTCGCCCAGCCCGCCCACGTCCAGGTCCACGACCTGTTGATGCGGCCCACGCACCAGCCCACCTGAGCACGCGATCGGCCATGATCGGCCCGTGACCCCCGGAGACCCTGCATGAGGCTGGCGCTCGGCCGCCCCGAACTCCTGTTGCTGGGCCGGGCGCTGCGCGCGCACCGGCGGAGTCGGCCCGATCTGCCCTTCAAGCTCACCTGGGCCGTGACCTGGGCCTGCCAATCCGGCTGCCAGCTCTGCACGATCTGGAAGCGGGACAACGGCGACCAGCTGAGCCTCACCGAGATCCGCCGCTTCCTGGCCTCCTCCCCGGGCTTCTCCTGGGTCGACCTGACGGGCGGCGAGCCCTTCCTGCGCGATGACCTCGTCGACATCGCCGCCGCCGTCGTGCAGACGAACCCCCAGCTCGCCCTGCTGCACCTGCCGTCCAACGGCCTCGATCCCGAGCGCGTCGAGCGCATGGTCAAGGATCTGCTGGCGCTGCCCGTGCGCCGGCTCGTGCTGACGGTGTCCGCCGACGGCCCGCCCGACCTCAACGTCGCGCTGCGCGGCCACCCCGAAGCCTGGACCGGGGCGATGGACACCCTGGGCCGGCTGCGGGCGCTGAGCTCCGAGCGCTTCGCCGTCTACCTGGGCGTGACGCTGTCCGAGAACAACCTCGCCGAGGCCCCCGACATCCTCCCCGCGGTCCGCCGTGAGCTCCCCGGCTTCAGGCCCGACGAGCTGCACTGGAACCTCGCCCAGGAGAGCGAGCACTTCTACGACAACCTGCACGAGATCGTGGACCGCCCCGAGCTGGAGCAGGTCGCTGCGATGAGGGCGCTGTCGGGCGACGCGAGGCCGCCGCACCTGCAGGCCCTGCGCGACCCCGTCGCCTGGCTCGACCGCGCCTGGCGCGAGCACGCCGAACGCTACGTGCGCTCCGGGGTCACGCCGGTGCGCTGCCGCAGCCTCTGGTCGTCGGCGTTTCTGGACCCCGAAGGCACGCTGTACCCCTGCATCACCTGGGACAAGCCGCTCGGGAACCTGCGGGACGTGGACCTGGACTTCGCTCGCTTGTGGTCCGACGCCGCCCCGGTCGCAGACGAGGTCGCCGCCGGCCGCTGCCCCCAGTGCTGGACCGCCTGCGAAGCCGTGCCCTCGCTGTTGAGCAGCCTGCCGACGCTGGCGCGCTCGCTCCCGTGACCCTGCGCCGCCCCGTCCTGTTCGCCACGCTGGCCTTCGCGGTCAGCCGGCTGGCGCTCGTCCTGCTCGCCCCGGAGGGCACGCGCTTCATCTCCGAGGAGATGTACGTCGGCGCCTCGGCCGTGATGATCCGCGAGGCCCCGCTGGCCTGGCCCTACTGGGCCTGGATGTACACGCCCTACGAAGGCGGCTCGCTCTGGACGATGGTCCTGACCGCGATGGCCCAGCTGCTGGTGGGCGAGAACAGCCTGGCCCTGAAGCTCCCGCCCATCGCGCTCGGCTGCTTCACGATCGCCACCGTCACGACCCTGCTCGGCAAGCTCGGCGGCGCGCGCGCGGCCTGGGTCGGCGCGGTGCTGATGCTGGTCTCGCCCCTGAACATCCAGGTCCAGGAGCTCTACAACGAGGGCAACCACGTCGACGCGCTGGGCTGGGCCTTCCTCTGCGTGCTCGTGTTCTGGTGGCTCGCGGACCGCGTTCCGAAAATCGGAACGCTCCTCGCCGTCGGCCTGCTGATGGGCACCTCGCTGGGCTTCTCCTACCAGGTGCTCCCCTGGGTGCTGAGCGCGCTGATGGCCTGGCTGCTCAGCCGCCCGCGCACCAGCATCCCGGGGCTGATCAAGGAGGGGGCAATCCTCGGAGTCGGCCTCCTCCTGGCGGTCTCGCCGCACCTGATCGCGCGCTGGGCCGTGCACGAGGGGCTCTGGGGGATCTACGGAACCGGCACCGCCGACGCCATCCGCGCGCGGTTCTGGGAGGTGCCGCTGCTGTCGCTGGACGCCATCTGGACCATCCCCTTCCGGGCCGAGAACCAGGAGGCGGCGCTGCCCCTGTCCCACGGCTGGATGTGGCCCGTGAGGCTGATCGTGGGCGGGACGATGGTGAGCCTGGCGGCCCTGCGCCGCCACGAGTTCCTCGAGTGCCTGCGCGGCCTCGTCCCCACCGAGCCGATGCGGGCCAGCCGCAAGGCGGCCTTCGGGGCGCCGCTGCTCCTGCTCTTCTGGCTGACCTACAGCACCGCGGTGCAGGGGAACCTCGAGATCTTCGCCTGGTACCACTACCCGCTGTACCCGATGTTCGTCATCGCAGCCGCGCTGCTGGCGGCCGAGCTGAGCCCCAAGAAAGCCGCGATCCTGGGCCTGCTCTGGCTGCCCCTGCTGATCGGCCACGTGCGAGGCACCGCCTTCATCCTGCAGATCGACGGCCCCCAGCTCGCCCACTTCAGCCGGGGCTACAGCGAGAATCACTTCGGCCGCTTCTTCCTCTACAACATGCGCCCCTGGGTCGGCGGTCCGGACGTGGCCCTGGGCCGGATCAGCCACCACCCGCCGCCGAGACGCCACCTGCTGGTGGAGATGCTCGGGCGCTCCCTGGGCGGGACCGAGGTCGCCGGTGTCGCGGACACGATCCAGCACTGGGAGCGGCTGTCCTTCTTCTCGGGGCTCGTCGAAGGGGACGGCACGGTCCTGCTGGAGAAGCCCGGCGCCTCGCACCTCTGGCCCGGCGTCGCCTTGCCCCGGGCGCAACCGCCTGCCGGCGACCGCTGCGCCCTGCTCGGCCGGGCCCGCGGACAGGGCGCCCGCGGGGAGCCCCTGAGCGGCCGGGCCGAGATCCTGCCCGAGTCCACCGCCTGGCACGCCTTCGGCGACGGCTCCTTCCGGGGCTACCGCGCGGACAAGGACGTGGTCGCCTGGCGCTGGAAGCACGAGGAGTCCCCCTACCCGAAGCTCGCCTCGGCCGCGCCGAAGGACCCCGAGCTGCGGCGGCCCTGGTTCCGCGGCTTCGGCTACTCGCTGGGGCTCGGTGGGGCGATCGTGCAGCACCGGGACATCGCCGCGCTGGTCGGCCCCGACGAGCGGGCCTGGCTCGCGGAGGGCATCGGCCTGGCCCGTGGACCGCGAGGACCGGGCCAGCTGGAGCGCGTGATCGAGGGCGTCTTCGGCGCCGAAGCCCTGCCCGCCCTGCAGCGCGGCCGCGATGCCTTCCAGCGGGGCCAGCAGACCTGCGACGTCTTCGGAGCCCAGCCATGACGGAGCGGGCATCTAGTGTCCTGACCCCTCCCGGTGTCCTGACCCCGGGGTGCGGACATCAGGGGGGGGCAGGAGATCAGGGGGGGTCAGG
>JAJDAI010000305.1 GCA_029261955.1 Deltaproteobacteria bacterium
GTTGGCGACGACGACGACGACGACGACGACTCAGCCGACGACGACGATACCGCGGACGACGACGACTCGGCTCCAACGGACGACGACGACGATTCGTCGTCCGTCGGCGACGACGACGACTCCGCCGGCGAGATCGTGCCCGCACGCTGCGAGACCTGCGGCACCTGGGGCTGGCTCTGCGGCATCGCGCCGGGCTCCGATCCCCCCGCGATCTGCGCGCTGCTGATGGCCGCCCTGCTGGGCCTGCGGGTACGGCGCCGCCGGTGAGCGCGGACGCGCTCCAGCGATCCCTGCTCGAGTACCTGCGCGCGCGCAGCACCGACGACCGACACGCGCTCCGAGCCCGGCGCACCCGCGCCCTGCCCGAGCTGCGCGCGCACGAGGCCTCCGTCCAGGCGCGCCTTCCACTCGTGGCCGCCATCCGGCTGCTGGACGACCGACTGGAGGCCAACGACTCCCCGGACGACGCGGCGCTGCGCAGCCGCTTGAACGGGCGCCTGGAGACCCTGTCCCCCGACCGCCAGCGCATGCCTGTGCTGCTGCTCGATCAGCGGGCTGGTGGTGCGCGCATCGCGGAGCTGGTCGTCGAGATCAGCGACCGACCCGGCGCCGGCCGCGTGGACGCCGCCTCCCCGGCCGATGCCCAGGCGGAGGCCGCCGCCGAGGCCGCGGTGCGCGCCGCCTGCTCCCTGCTGCGCTCCCTGGGCTGGGCCGCCGAACCCGGCGACCTGGAGATCGTCTGGCAGGTCCCCGGACCCGGCCGGATCGAAGGACCGTCGCTGGGCCTGCCCCTGGCGCTGGCCGTGCTGTCGCGTGTGAGCGGTCGGCCGCTGCCTCCCTCCACCAGCGCCACGGGCCAGGTGGAGCTCGACGGCCGGATCGCCCCCGTCGCCGGCATCGCCGAGAAGCTCGCCGCCGCGCAGGCCGCAGGCATCGACCGGGTCCTGACGCCTCCCGGCGCGCACCCCCACCCCGTCGCAGAGCTCGCGGACGCGGCGGCGAGCCTGTTGGGCCTGAGGCCGCGCGTCCGGCCCGCCCGGCGCGCGTTGCTCGTCGCCACCATCGCGCTCGCCTGCGCGCTCGGGCTCTACGACCTCGCGGAGCCGACCGCCTACATCGCCGCGTTCCAGGCGCTGCCGGCGGAGGCGCTGTCGCCGCGCGTCGTCCTCGTGCCCTACGACCGCAGCAGCAGCAGCGCCGAGCCGACGGACGTGCCCCACATCGACTTCTCGGGCTTCGCGGACCACCGCAGCTACCGGCGGACCCACGCCGTCGTGCTCGACCGGCTGGTCGCAGCGGGGGCACGGGCGGTGGCGATCGACGCCTGGATCGCGGGGGGCGAGCGCGAGGCCACCGAGGCGCTCGCCCAAGCCGTGCGCCGCGCCACCGACGCGGGCGTGCCCGTCATCCTGCCGGCCCGGCAGGACGGCGGACGCTGGGATCTCCCCGATCCCGCGCTGCTGGAGGCCGGGGCGCGCGTGGGCTTCGGCTCGGCCCTGGCCGAGGGCTCGGGGCGGCTCGTGCGCGCGGCTCGGCTGGCCCACCGCCCCGGCGACGAAGGCCCCAGCTGGTCCGTGCCGCTGCTGCTGGCAGGCGGCGGCCTCGAACCGAGCTGGACCGGCGCCGAGCGCCTGCGCGCCGGAGGCCTCGAAGCCGAAGCGCCCGGCGGGCGCTGGCTGATCCCCTTCCCCGGCGAGGTCGGCTGGCGACGCCTGCCCTACGCAGACGTCTACGCGGGGCAGCTCGACCCGGCCCACCTGGCCGACGCGCTGGTCCTGATCGGCTCGGCCCAGGGCGACGGGGACCAGCACCGCACGCCAGTCGGCCGCTGGTACGGCGTCGAGGTCCAGGCCGCGGTGGTCGATGGCCTGCTGGCCCACCGCCGCATCGGCTCCGTCTCGCGCCCCGCCCGCGCGGCCTGGGCCGCCCTGGCCGCCGCGATCCTGCTGGCGCTGCTCCCGTGGCTGGGCCGCGCCCTTCGGAGCCGGCCCACAGCCCTTCAGCGAGCCGCGCCCTTCCTCGCCGCCCTGCTGCTCGGCCTCGCCGCGCTGGGCCTCTCCCGCGCGCTGCTGGCTCAGGGGCTCTGGTGGCCCTGGTCCGACGCGGCCGTCGCGCTCGTGGTGGCCGCGATCGCTGGGGCCCTCGCGCCCATGAGGCGGCAGATGGGCCGCTGAGCGGCTACCAGGCTGGCGCTTCGGCGGGGGCGTCCCCGTCCAGGCGGATCGGGTTGGTGAGCGCGCCGATCCCCTCGATCTCGACACAGACCCGGTCCCCGTCGCGCAGCGGCCCGACGCCCTCGGGCGTGCCCGTGGCAATCACGTCCCCGGGCTGAAGCGTCATCACCCGGCTGACCGTCGCGACCAGCGAAGCCACGTCGAAGACCATCTGGCTCGTGCGGCCGTCCTGGCGCAGCTCGTCCCCCACCCGGACCGACACCCGCAGGTCCCGCCAGTCCAGGCCCGTCGCGACCCAGGGGCCGATGGGGCAGAAGGTGTCGAAGCCCTTGCCGCGCGCGAACTGCTTGTCGCTGCGCTGGAGATCGCGGGCGGTGACGTCGTTGACGCAGGTGAAGCCGAAGATCACCGAGTCCACGTCCTCGGGCCGCACATGCCGGCAGCGCTCGCCGATCACGACGCCCAGCTCGCCCTCGTGCTCCACCCGGTCCGAGTCGGGCGGCAGCAGGATCACGTCCCCCGGCCCGATGACCGCGGAGGCTGGCTTGAGGAAGAGGAGGGGGCGGCTCGGCACCGTGTTGCCGAGCTCGGCCGCGTGGGCGGCGTAGTTGCGCCCGATGCAGGCGATCTTGCCGGGCCGGATCGGGGGAAGCAGCCGCAGCGCGGCCAGCTCCACCGGGTCGATCAGGGGGGGATCGGAGATGCCGGGGAGTTGCGCGTCACCAGGAGGCAGCGCGCGGTCGCCCTCGATGCGGGCGACGAATGCTGCGCCGCCGACTGAGACGCGGGCAAGCAGCACCCGAGGGTCTTACTCGCACACGCCGGGGTTGCCGCCACCGGCCGGCTCGTGCACGCCGTTGGGGCACCAGTCGGGGGGAACGACCTGGTACTGCACCGTGATCACGTTCTCGTAGTCGGGGTGGTAGAGCCGGATTCGGGCCTCGCCCCCGTCCACGCCACCGGTGAAGGTGCCGTCCTCGCTGATGGTCGGCGGGTCACCCTCGGGCAGGTGCACGCTGGGGTAGCCCTGCTGGGGGTAGGTGTTGGGCTGCTCGGTCGGAACCCACTCCTCGTCGATGAGCTCGTCGTAGTTGGCGCCTGCGAGATCGACGATGGGCACCCAGACTTCACCCACCTGGATGCTGAGCTCGGAGAAGGGGAGGTCGCCGATCCGCTCGTCGTCCCCCGCGCCCTCTTCGGCCACGCCGTCGGTGC
>JAJDAI010000306.1 GCA_029261955.1 Deltaproteobacteria bacterium
GCTGGCTATATTCGCGCACCATGAATCCGTTCCACAACCCCCTCAGCAAGAAGCTCGGCCTGCGCTACCCGCTCGTCGCGGCCCCCATGTTCATCATCAGCAACCGCGAGATGCTCGTGGCCTGCGCCGAAGCGGGGATCCTCGGCTCCATGCCGAGCCTCAACGCGCGCACCGCCGAGGCGCTCGAGGACGACCTGCGTTGGATCCGTCAGAAGACGGACCGCCCCTTCGCCATCAACGTGACCATCGGCCTCACGCAGCCCGATCGACTCCAGCGGGACGTCGAGCTGTGCCTCGAGTACGAGGTGCCGGTGATGATCACGAGCTACGGCGACCCCACGCCGATCGTGCAGGCGGCGCGGACCAAGGACATCACCGTCCTGCACGACGTCATCAACCTGAAGCACGCGAAGAAGGCCGAAGCGGCCGGCGTGAGCGGGATCATCGGGGTCTCTCAGGGTGCGGGCGGGCACGCGGGCGTCGTGAACCCCTTCGTCTTCCTGCCCTGGCTGAAGAAGAACCTGTCGGTGCCCGTGGTGGCCGCGGGCTGCATTGGCGGTGGCGCGCAGGTCGCGGCGGCCCTCGCCCTGGGCGCGGAGCTGGCCTACATGGGCACGCGCTTCATCGCCTGCACCGAGTGCGGCGCGTCGGACGACTACAAGCAGATGGTCGTGGACTCCACGCACCACGACATCGTCTACACGGACAAGGTCTCGGGCACGAACGCCAACTTCTTCCGCCAGACCGTGCCGGGCATGCACCACGCAGACGCGTCCCCGGAGGGCGCGAAGCGCTGGAAGGACATCTGGAGCGCGGGCCAGGGCGTGTCGCTCATCGAGGACGTGAAGCCCATCGGGCAGATCGTCGAGGACATCGTCCGCGAGTACCACGACGCCGTGGCGACCCTGTAGCCCGGCCGCTCAGTCGTGGCAGCAGCGCATGCCGAGGTGCGTGGACTTGAACTCGTCGTGGCGGTCTGCGCGGCCGGCGCAGCGTGAGTCCTTGGGCGAGCCGCCGACCTCCGCCGGCTTCACCAGGTGCCCGTCGCCGTAGGCCGTGCTCGTCCACTCGCCGACGCCGCCGCTCAGGCCTGCGACGCCGTAGCCGCTGACGCAGGCCGGGAACTCCTCGAGCCGGTAGCCGCCTTCGAGGAAGCCGGGCGGTGGGCAGGTGTCCGCCGAGTAGGTGTCGCCGTAGCTGAAGATGGTGTTCTTCGGCCCCTTGCAGGCCTTCTCCCACTCGTCCTCGTTGCAGAGCCGCTTCTCGAACTTCTTGCAGAGGTCCCTGGCCTGGCCCCAGGTCATGCCCGTGAAGGGGGGCGCGCCCGGATCCTCGAGCCG
Source organism: Deltaproteobacteria bacterium (assembly GCA_029261955.1). Lineage (GTDB taxonomy): Bacteria > Myxococcota_A > UBA796 > UBA9615 > UBA9615 > CALCXL01. The sequence goes on from JAJDAI010000306.1 coordinate 1,341, forward strand.
GGGATTCACGAAGGGCAGCTCGTCGATCCAGAAGCCCTTGAGGGTCTTCACCCGCTCCTCGCGCTCGGCCGCGCCAGCCTCGTCGTCGTAGGCGGCGAAGCGCCCCGCCAGGTACTCGCCCTCGCCCACCCAGACCATGCCGGGGGCGGGGGGCGGACCGGGCTGCGCCTGTCGGCCGGGGTCGATGGAGGCCCGCAGCTCGTCGCGGCGCACCTGCTCCTTCGCCCGCAGATCGTCCTCGCTGGGCTTCAGCATCACGACGGCGAGCGCGGCGAGGATCACCACGAGCGCCAGGCCCGCCATCGCGAAGGCGATGCGCTTGAGCCCCACGCGGTCCACCGCCTGGCCGCCCGACGCGTCCTCCAGGGCGATGCGCAGGTCGACCGCCTTGTGGAAGCGATCGGTGCCCGAGTAGGCCAGGCCGACCTCGATGAGGTCGTCGAAGAGCGGCGGGATGCCCTGCCGCACGTAGGAGGGCAGCTGGTACTGGCCTTCGGGCGCCTTGCCCGTCAGGGCCTCGTAGAGCATCGAGGCCACCGCGAAGGTCTGGGCCTCGGGCGGGCTCTGGCCGTTGAGGTCGGTGCGCTCGGGCGCGACGCCCCAGGCTCCCTCGCGGCCCAGCACATCGTCCGCGAGCAGCCCCGCCTGGATGAGTCGGTTGCGGCCCCAGCTCGTGACCGCCACCACGCAGACCCCGTCGCCGGGCTCGCTGGCGATGAGCACGTGCTCCGGCCCCAGGTGCCCATGGGTGCCGGGGGCGCGGCCTTCGAGCACCTCGAGCAGCGCGTAGAAGACCTCCTCGATCCACTCGATGGGCGCGCCGGTCTTGAACTCGCTGATGGCCTGCCGGAGCGATCGGCCGGGGATGCGCTCCATCTCCAGGTAGAGGTGGCCGTCGTATTCGCCGCAGGCGCGGGGAAAGACCAGGCCGCTGATGTCCTGTTTGGAGACGCGGGCGGCCCAGGCCGGGAGCCGCGCGCGGGGCAGGCGCTCGTCGACGCAGCCGGGCCGCAGGATCTTGAGGGCGCCTTCGCTGCCGTCGGTGTCGGTGACCGCGAAGACGGGGCCCAGCAGGCCCTCTCCGAGGCGCCCGGTGACCTTGTAGCGGCCATCGACTGTGGTCCCGCTGGCGAGGTCGGGCACGGGGAACTGGCGGCTGGCGATCTGGACGAGGGTCTGGCTCACGGTTCCGAAGCTTAGGCCTGTCGGGCGCCCGACTCACGCCCCGCCTGACAAATGGGGCGATCGGGCGGCGCGCTCAGCGGTCGAGCACGACCCGGAAGTCCCGTCGCACCACGCGATTTCGGGGCGCCCAGTCCATCGGCCCGAAGCCGCGCAGCCAGTCCAGGCTCTCGGGCGTCGCGGCGTCCAGGGGGCGCTGCACCATCCAGAGGCCCTCGGTGATCAGCCGGCGCTCACCGGCGGCGCCGCCCACGACGAAGGGAGTCGGGCCCAGGCTGCGGGGCAGGCGCTCGGCCTCGGGGTGCTCGTCGCACCACCGGTCGATGGCCTGGATCAGGCGAGCGAGGTAGGCCCCCTGCTCGGCCAGCAGCGTGCGCAGGATCGGCTCGAGGGTCTCGGGGATCGCGTCGCCCGGCAGGAACTCCCCGAGCTCGCCGCTGGGCTCGTTGAGGCGCTCGAACCACGCGCGCACGTGGGGCAGCTCGTCGAAGAGCCGCGTCGTTCCCGGGTCGCGGAACAGGTGCGCCCAGGGCGTCGCGAAGAGCGCGAAGTCGGCCAGGGCCGGCCGCGTGCCGAAGAGAAAGGGGTGGAGCGCGAGGTGCGCGTCCAGGCGGCGCAGCAGCTCCTCGGTGAAGGCCTCCACGCCCCCGCGCGTGCGCTCGTCGATGCCGAGGATCGGCAGGTAGGACTGCATCTTCTTCGCGACCGGGCCGACCAGCCGCCGGGCGAGGAAGCCGGGCAAGCCCGGGAAGCCACAGCGCCCGAACTCGTCCAGGGCGAAGGCCGCGTTCGCGGGCGTGTTCCAGCGGTAGTGCATCGCCGCCAGCGTCAGCCACTCGTCCCCGTGCAGCTCCAGCAGCAGGTTCACGAGCCGCTGGCGGGCCCCCGGAGGCGTGATCGACCGCGCGGGGAACTCCGCTTCGAGGGCGTCGATGATCTCGCTGGAGTCCTGCATCCAGCGGCCATCCGGTCGCTCGATCGTGGGCATGATCGCCTTGCCCACGGCCTTGCGGATCCGCCCGCCCAGCCGCCAGACCGGCGGCGGCGAGTCGATGAAGTCCAGCTGCTTGAAGCGCAGGTAGGCCCGGACCTTCGCCGAGTAGGGCGACACCAGCCAGCTGTGGAGGCGGAGGGGTGCATCGGTCATGGGGTCACTCCCATCATCCCGATCTCAGGTCG
>JAJDAI010000307.1 GCA_029261955.1 Deltaproteobacteria bacterium
TCGGTGTAGCAGGGGATCCAGTCGGGGTCGTACCAGTCCTGGCAGCCCGCGCAGAGCAGGAGGAGGAGCAGGAGCGTCACCACAGACCTCCGATCACGAACACCGTGGTCTGCCCGTCGGACATCGCGGCGAAGGTGGGCAAGGGCCGCGCGCGCGAGGCGAGGCCGCCGCTTCGGGCGAGCGTGCCGGTCGCGATGAAGGCCGCGATGGAGCCTGCGGCGAGCGCGCCCCCCGTGGCCCACATGGCGGTGGCGGTGTTCTGGTGGGTGGTGCCCTGGGAGATGAGGAGCTGGAGCTCGGCCTGGTCGTGCGGGGCGCGGTGGACCTCGTTCCCGGTGACGATCGCCTCGCTCCGCTGCCAGATGCCGACGGCGGTGGTGACTGCGGCGCCTGCCGCGAGCCCCGCGCCGAGCAGGCCGGTGCCCACCGGGCTCGCCGCGCCGTTCGCAGTCGGCTGCGAGAAGCGGCGCAGGCGGCGCTCGGCGTCCTGGACGAAGCCCTGGAGGTGGGCGACATCCCCCGCGGCGGCGACGAAGGCCCGCAGGTCGTCGCGCGCGTGCTCGTCCTGGTTGAGGCACTGGGCGAGCACGCCGCGCCAGTACAGCAGGTAGCTCGTGCCGCGATCCTGGTAGACCTCGTCGACTTCGGCCCAGGTGGCGCTCACGGCCGCCATGGACTGCACGGCGAGGGAGATCCGGTCCGCCTCCAGCTTCGGGCAGTGCTCGGCCTGGACCTCGTCGGCCTTCTGCGCAACGTCCGACGAAGGGCCCGCCAGGGCGGGCCCCGACAGCAGCAGGAGGGTGAGGAGCAGAGGGTGCTTCACGGCCCGCAAGGCTAGCGTGCTTGAGTCGCTGCGGTAGGATTCGAGCCCACCGGAGTGTTCATGATTCGTCTCGTCTGGCTGCTGCTGATCCTGCCCCTCGTCGCCTGCAGCCCGTCCCGCCCGGGCTCCAGTGACGACGACGACTCGGGCGCGGACGACGACGACTTCTTCCCGGACGACGACGACCTGAGCCCCGACGACGACGACTCCACCGACGTCGCCCCCGATGTGATCATCACCGAGGTCATCCCCGAGCCCTACGACGAGGACGTGTTCGCGGACGGGCTGTTCTTCGTGCGCTTCGATCGGCTGCCGGACTCGGTGGAGATCGAGCTGACCCAGGCGGGTGCGCCCGTCGAGCTGAGCGTGGGCTGGGGGAGCGGTCCCGTGGCGGAGTGGGAGGCCGTCAGTGGCCTGGAGGCGGACACCGCCTACGAGCTGACCGTGCGCTGGGAGCCGAACTCCGCCGGCGACCTCGAGTACGACTTCAGGACCTCGGAGGCGGGTCTGCCGCTGCCGAACCCGGACGCCCTCATCGACCGCGTCTTCTCGACGGACCTGACCAGCGGCAACTTCGTCGAGCCTCCCGGCATCGGCGCGATCATCCAGAGCATGCTGGCTGACGCGACCCTGTTGTGCGACATCGATGCGGCCTCGAACCTCAGCCCCTTCAGCCAGCCCGGGCTTCACTTCCTGTCGGGCCTCGGGACCCTCGATGGCCCGGACATCGTGCCGGAGCCGTGCAGCGAGATCTCCTGGATGACGGCGGGATCGGACCAGCAGCTCGGCACCTCGGACGACCGGCCCGGCATCTTCGACAACCCGAGCTTCGAGCTCGGTCCGACCGACATGACGATGCCGATGCAGGGCCTCAGCGTCACGATCAACGACATGGTCATGACCGGGGTCTACTCCACAGACGGCCAGTCGATCGTCGGCGGCACGCTGCAGGGCCGGATCGACACGCGGCCGCTCGCGCCCGCCCTCGACCCCGAGGGGGGCGAGGACGCCATCTGTCAGCTCGTCGAGGAGACCATCGGGGTGTCCTGCAGCGAGTGCGGCAGCCCCAACCCGGGCGCCTTCTGCCTGGGCATCTCGGTGACGGAGCTGGTGTCCACCTGGCGGCCGAACATCGACCTGGAACTCACCACCTGCGTCGACATCCTGAACGACTTCGGATGCCAGGACGAGTGGGACCAGTACGACGACAACGGCGACGGGACCTACGCGGGCTGCCCGGGCTTCTAGGCCCCCCGCTCAGAGCGGCCGGCGGACCTCGATGCTGTCGAAGGTCGCCTCGTGCGCGGCGGCGTCCCAGTCGCTGTAGTTCCCGAAGAAGAGCGTGCCGCTGGTGAAGGCCAGGTCGTGCGGTCCTGAGTACTGCTCGATGTCGTCCACCACCAGGGTCACGGTCGTGGCATCGAGGCTCAGCACGACGTGGCCCGCGCCCGGCGTGAAGAACTCGGGCAGGTAGGAGATCGTGCTGCCGTCGCCCTGGCTGGCGCCGCTGCGGTGCTCGAAGAGCATGCGGTCCAGGCTGCCGGCGCGCCGCCCGACGTAGAGCAGGTCGGGCTTGGGCGGGAAGTCGGCCTGGGCGCCCACCCCGTTGCCGACGACGTAGCTCAGCTCGGAGGCGTCGGGCGCGAGGGCGAAGAAGCTCTGCCAGGTGAGGCCGATGGCCGGATCGACGGTGGGCTGGTGGTGCTCGTACTCGATGACCAGCAGGCTCGAGAAGTCCACCGGCAGGGCCGAGGCGAGGGCCTGCTCTTCGGCCCAGCCCTGCTGATCGGAGCCCACGCGGCTCCAGAACGCGCCGTTGGCGACGCCGAGCTGGCTCTGCAGCAGGTGGCCCGTCGTGAAGTGCCATTCCGTCCAGGCGAGCGGGTCCCAGGCGCCGGAGTCGAAGTCCTCCGCGAGCAGCAGGTCCGCGTCGTCGCAGTCCTGGTCGAGGCCGTCGGCGGGGATCTCGGGGGCGGAGGGGAAGGTGCTGTCTTCGTCGTCGTCGCAGTCGCCCTCGCAGGTGCTGAAGCCGTCCGCGTCGGCGTCGTCGTGCTGCAGGGACGGGTCCGTGTCGTCGCAGTCGTCGTCGCTGTCGCCCTCCTCGCCGTTGGGGCCGCAGGTCTCGAGGCCGTCGCCGTCGGCGTCGAAGCCCTCGTTGACCTCGCCATCGCAGTCGTCGTCCACGCGGTTGCAGATCTCGGGCTGGTCGGGGGCCACGTCGTTGTCGAGGTCGTCGCAGTCCTCGTCGCCCGTCTGGGGCAGGCCGTCGGGGCCGCAGGTGTCGAAGCCGTCGTTGTCGGTGTCGACGGGGCTGGCGGAGGCGTCGCCGTCGTCGCAGTCCCCCGGCTCCGCGTCGAAGCAGCAGAACAGGCCCTCGCCCGCGTCGAAGCCCACGCAGGCTCCGTCGCCGTCGGCGTCTACGGTCCCCAGGTCCTCGTCGATGGCGCCGTCGCAGTTGTTGTCCAGGCAGTCGGCCAGCTCGTCGGCGCCGGCGTAGACGAGCGG
>JAJDAI010000308.1 GCA_029261955.1 Deltaproteobacteria bacterium
GGAGCCTGCTGGACGACCGCGACCTCGAGGAGGAGGTGGGCGAGCGCCTGGTGGGCGACGGGTTCTTCGTGCGCCTGCGCCGCCGGGCGCGGCGGATCCAGCGGCTGGTCCTGCCCCTGCTCGGGCTGCTCCTCGTGCGTCCGGCCGAGCGGCTGCCGCTGCGCATGCGCCGGGCCCTCGGCGGCCTGCTGGTGGGCACGGGCATCGTGGCCCTCGCGACCCTGACGGGCGAGGCGCCGATCGACGTCCCGCTCATCACCGACCCCGCGCTGCGCGTGCTCGTGGGCCAGTCGACGATCCTCGTGGGGCTGTGGCTGGCCTTCGCGCCGCTCCCGTCCGACCCCGGCCGCCCGACCCTGCCGCGCGAGCGGGCGCTCTGGGACCACCGGGTCAAGCTGGGCACGCTGTGCGGGCGGGTCCTGGAGCTGGTGCTCCTGTCGAACCTGCTGGGCGAGCTCATCTGGCTCATCGTTGACGACCTGGTGTCGGCTGCGTCCTGGAAGACCTACACGCTCTGGGGCAGCTTCCACCTCGCGACCCTGATGCTCGTCTTCGGGCGCGTCGCCGACGCCACGGGCCGGAAGGCGGCGACCCGCCTGCTGACCGGCGCGGTCCTGCTCCTGGGCATGATGCTGGCCGGCGCCGGCGCCGACGTCATCGGTGAGGACACCCGCGAGGGCAGCCGCTGGAGCCGCTACTTCGGCTCGCAGACGGGGGACCGGGACACCGACGTCGCCCGCGCGGTCGAGCTGACCGACACCTGGTTCACCCAGGTCGAGCGCCGCCTCGCGAGCATGCCCGAGGGCGAGCCCGTGCTCTTCGTCGCCGCCTCGGGTGGCGGTTCGCGGGCAGCGATCTGGGCGACTTGGGTCCTGGAGGCGCTGGAGCGCACGCCGCTGGTCACCGGCCTCCCCTCGCCCCCGCCGAGCGAGATCCCGGTGGGGCAGGACACGCTCGCGGACCGCGTGCTGTTCATCTCCAGCGTGTCCGGCGGCAGCGTGGGCAGCGCCAACGCGGTGTTTCGCGAGGGCGGCGCCCAGACCGTCCTGGTCAACTCCCTGCTCGGCCAGCTCGAAGAGGCCTACCGGGCCACGCGGCGCAGCGCCTGCGACGACGTGCGCCACGCCGACAGCCTGCGCTGCAAGCCGGGCTCCCCCCAGCTCTTCTCACCGCCGGCCTGGCCGGTGGACAGCCGGCGCGCGGACGAGGTCACCTCCGACTTCAACGCGCCGGCGCTGCGCGGCATCGTGATGCCCGGCATGGCCCGCGGGGCCTCGGTCGGCCGCTTCTGGGCCGAGCAGTTCCAGTGGGACCAGCGCTTCGACGAGCTCTCCTTCGACGCACGGTCCCACAAGGGGCCCAGCGAGAGGCCCGCGCCGCTGCTGCTCATCAACGCCACGGAGGTCCACACGGGCTACCGCCTGGTCGCCGGCTACCCGCCCGTCCCGCCGGGGCTGCTCTGGGCCGGTGGTGCGCCGGAGCTGCAGACCCGCCCCCCCGGCTACAGCGAGCGGCGCTTCCGCGGCGCGGTCTACTGGTCCGACATCGACTCGCAGGACGGCCTGTCGGTGCGGGCCCTGAGCGACATCGACCCCTTCCTCGACGTGCCGGTGCACGAGGCGGTGCGCATGTCGTCGAACTTCCCCTGGGGCTTCGACCTGCCGCGGCTGAACCTGGAGATCGACAACCCGAAGGGCCGCCCGCTCGTCGAGAAGGCCCTGCTGGTGGTGGACGGTGGCGTGCTCGACAACACCGGCATCGACACCTTCGCGGCGCTGGTCGCGCGCCTGGACCGCCTCGCGGACCCGCCCGAGGGCACGCCCGAAGAGGAGAGCACCCCCTTCCAGCGGCGGCTGAGCGCGCGGGCGACCGAGCTGTTGGAGCAGCTGGCCTCACGCGGCGTGGTGTTGCTGGAGATCGACTCGGGCAAGAAGCCGGACCAGCCGCGCGGGCTGGACGCGGTCTTCTCGAGCCTGCTCATGCCGATCCACGCGCTCTCCGAAGCCGGCTACGTGCGTGAGGTCGAGGCCCGCGAGCGCCACGTGACCCTGATGCAGGACATCCTGGGCGAGCGGGCCGAGGCGCAGATGGGGCGCGATCTGCTGCCGCCCCTGGCGCTGCAGTTCGACTTCCCGGGCTTCTTGAGCCGCTTCAGCCTGTCCATCGAGCAGAAGCTCAAGCCGGTGACCCGGCTGCGGAAGCAGGACAACGGCGGCGGCTCGAAGGAGCGGGTCGGCACGCGGGTGGTGCACGTGACCTACACGGCCAACCGGGACGACAACATCATGACGGGCTGGGCCCTGCCGCCGGAGCAGCGCGGCGAGCTGCTCTTCCGCTTCCTCTTCGAAGACGACCGGCAGCGCGAGGAGATGCTGGAGGAGTGGCTGGCGCTGCGCGGCGAGAACCTGACCCTCGATCTGCTCAAGGACTCGACGGCCGACGTCGAGTACGAGGCGATGCTCCGGCTCGTGGGCGAGCTGAGCGAGGAGCAGGAGCAGCAGGCGGCCGACGAGTACCACGACCGGCGCCGGGAGCTGGCGGAGCGCAACCCCATCCGCCGCAAGGTGAACATCCTGGAGAAGGCCGAGCGCAAGGCGGCGCTGCGGGCGGACACCGGCTGGATCTACCTGGGCTACTACGGCCAGCTCCACCGGACGAAGAAGGAGGAGGCCCGCGCCGAGGAGAAGCCGAACATCTGGCTGACCCACCGCCTCGAGATGAACCTGGGGCTCGGACCGGAGCAGCTGCAGGGCCGCCCCTTCCCGCTGGCGCACCACACCCTGCTGCACGCGCGCCAGCCCGCGGGCACGGGCGCGCTCGGCCAGGTCACGGCCGAGCTCGAGAAGGGCCAGCACGTCGAGGTCCTGGACACGCTGGACTGGAAGGACAAGGGCTTCTGGTTCGCGCGGGTGAAGAC
>JAJDAI010000309.1 GCA_029261955.1 Deltaproteobacteria bacterium
GCCGCAGGCGTCGTTGGCGGGCGAGCCCGAGTCCTTCGCTGTGTCCACGCACCCGGCCCTCGACCTCGACCTGCCGGCGCTGTCGACAGGCCGGACCACGACCCTCGACCTGGAGGCGCTGGCACCCGCTCCAGCGAGCCCCAGCCACGAGGCCCGGCCGGCCCCCAGCGAGCCCCCGCCCGTCGCGCAGTTGGCCAAGGCTGAAGCGCAGCCCGTCGCGGCCGAGCTCGCCCCGGTCTTCGAGCCGCCGCTCCGCCGCGAGGCCCGCGCCTCGGCCGAGCCGACCTTCGCGGCGGTGGGGGCTGGCATCGATCCGGGCCTCGACCTGAGCGAGGCCCAGCAGGTGCGCGAAGCCGGTGAGCCGCAGTCGCCCCTGCTGGACGACGCCGAGCCCCTGGCCGGCAGCGTGAAGCTGCGCGGGCTCCGGGGCGCGCGCGTGTCGGTGGACCTGGGCGACGGCGAGGTCGTGCGCGCTCGGGTCGACGTGCAGGACGGCGAGATCGACGTGCGGCTCAAGGCCAGCGAGGCCACCGCCCGCACCGCCGAGGCCCGCGGCGGCGAGCTGCGCGAGTCCCTGGACAACAAGGGCCTGCGCCTGGGCCGCTACGAGGTCGAGGTCGAAGCCGAGGCCGAGGGCGAGCAGGACCGCCGCAACCCCGAACGAGACGAACGAAACCAACGCCAGCGCCGCTGGCAGCAGCCCGAGGACGAGCGCGGCTCGTTCCTCAACCGGAGGGCCTGATGCCCATTCCACCCGTGAACCCGGGCGCCAACGCGCTCGCCCCGCAGTCCGCCCCCAGCCAGCAGCTCGGCGAGGAGGAGTTCCTCAACCTGCTGATGACCCAGCTCGGCAACCAGGATCCGCTCAACCCCATGCAGAGCCAGGACTTTGCCCAGCAGGTGGCGAGCATGAACACGGTCCAGCAGCTCATGGGCGCCAACGAGCGGCTCGACTCGCTGATGCTCGGCGTCACGTCGATGAACAACCAGAGCGCCGTGCAGATGGTCGGCCAGAACGTCATCGCGCGGGGCAACGCCTTCGAGCACGCGAAGGACGAGGTCCACGACCTCCGCTTCGATCTGGGCACCGAGGCGGACGAGGTCACGATTCGGGTCCTCGACGAGCAGGGCGTGGAGCAGGCCACCATCGAAGCGGGTGAGGGCATCGCCGGCCAGAACGTCTTCACCTGGAACGGGCGAAACGAGGAGGGCAGCCCGCTGCCCGAGGGCGACTACACCTTCGAGGTGATCGCGAACAAGGACGGCGTCGAGCTCACCGACGTCACCACCTACATCTCCGGCGTGGTCGAAGAGCTCCGCTTCGACAACGGCTACCCCACGCTGCTCATCGGCGGGGCCGAGGTGACCATGGACTCCATCCTGCGGGTCCTCGGGGACGCCGCAGACGCTGACGCGGTGCTCGAGGCCGAGGCCGAGGTCGAGGCTCAGGACGAGTCCATCGCCCCCGATGTCTTCGACCCGCTGGCCTGAAACGAAACTTGAAACGCCGGCTGCCGCCGGCCCACCCGCGGGTTCGCCCGCACCGATGCGAACCAGGAACGGTTCGCGAAAGGACTGAAGGAATGTCGCTCTTCAACACGCTCAACACCGGAATCACCGGCCTGGGCACCAACGGGCTCTCGTTGTCGGTCATCGGCGACAACATCAGCAACCTCAACACGGTGGGCTACAAAGGCAGCACGGCGGACTTCCAGGACCTCATCCTCCAGCAGCTGGGCGGCGGCCGCGGGCAGCTGGGCCAGGGCGCCTTCACGGGCAGGGTCTCCCAGGTCTTCGGACAGGGCGCGCTCGAGAACAGCTCCAGCGGCACCGACCTGGCCATCGACGGCAAAGGCTTCTTCGTGGTCGCGGACGGCGAGGGGCAGCAGTTCTTCAGCCGCGCCGGCCAGTTCCGACTCGACACCGAGGGCAACCTGCTCAACGTCGCGGGGCTGAAGCTGCAGGGCTACGAGATGCTGGCCGACGGCTCCCTGGGCTCGACGGTGGGCGACATCAACATCCCCACCGACCCGATCCCGGGCACCGCGTCCGAGAACGTCGCTGTGACCCTGAACCTCTCCCCCGACGCGGAGGTGGGCACCGCGCCGACCCTGCCCGCAACGCTGTCCGACGTGAACGAAGCGGCGTCCTTCACCACCTCGAGCGTGGTCTACGACAGCCTCGGTCGGGCCCACGACGTGACCCTGGCCTACTTCAACCAGGGAGGCGGCGACTGGACCTTCTCGGCCTACGCGGACGCCGGTGAGACAGGCGGCACCCCCGGCGACGCGGTCGAGATCTCGACCGGCACGCTCGACTTCGACGGCGAGGGCAACCTCGATCCGCTGACCTCGTCGACGCTGGCCAACTCCGTGACCTTCGAGGGCGCCGACGCCCAGACCGTGGTCTTCGACTTCGGCCTGACCACGGGCCAGACCGGCTCGGTGACGCAGTACGCGGGGGCCAGCAGCCTCTACAACATCGACCCCGACGGCAACGGCTCCGGCAACCTGGCGTCCTTCGACATCAGCACCGAGGGCGTCGTCACCGGCATCTACAGCAACGGCGACACGCGGGAGCTGGGTCAGGTGGTGCTCGCCAACTTCCGCTCCGAGAGCGGGCTGACGCGCGTGGGCCACAACATGTACGGCGCGACCCGCGAGTCGGGCGCGGCCATCATCGGGGACGCCGACTCCGGCGGCCGCGGCGTCATCCACGCCTACGCGCTGGAGATGTCCAACGTGGACCTCGAGAACCAGTTCGTGAAGATGATCCAGAGCCAGAAGGGCTACCAGGCCTCGGCCCGGGTGGTCTCCTCGGCCGACGAGCTGCTCCAGGAGCTGATGCAGATCGTCTGATCCGCAGCCGGGCCGTGGGCGTTTCCTTCAGGCGCCCACGGCTCGGCGCAGCGGTCCATCGTCGCCCTCGTGGGCGCGCTGGATGAGCTCCGTGAGGTGCCGCAGGTCCTGCGCGAGCTGCCGCGCCACCAGCATCTTGAACTTCGCCGCGACCCCCGCCTGCGAACGGACCAGCTGGTCGTAGGCCGCCCGCGGCAGCTCGGCCACCACCGTCGGCCCCACCGCCCGGCAGGTCGCGCTGCGGTCCTGCTGCCGATCCAGCAGGGCCATCGTCCCGAAGACGTCGCCCGGCCCGATGCGCCGCAGCTCGACGTCCCGGCCGCTCAGCACCTGCACCGCCCCCTCCAGCACGACGAACATCGACGCGGACAGGTCCTGCGCGCTGTCGCCCTCCGACAGGAACTCGTAGCCGTCCTCGGCCCGCCGCTCGCTGAGGATGCGGTCGAGCACGTTGCGCTCGTAGCTCGTGAAGTGAGCGAAGGCCGGCAGGCCGTCCAGGGCGCTCACGGTCCGAGCTCGTTTCCTGCGAGCACCCAACGCAGCGCCACGGCGTGCCAGTCCCCCGGCTCGTCCCGACCCAGCTCGCGGCGGAGGAACTCGTTGCTGCCGCGGATGCGGTCGACCAGGTCGATGGACAGGGTGTGCACCAGCGCGAGGGCCGCGTCCGGCGCACGCTCACGCAGGGAGTCCAGCGCGGCGCGGTCGATGCGGAAGATGCGGCTGGGCTCCGAGACACGCACCGTGGCTGTCGCCTCACCGCCGTCGAGCAGCCCGACTTCACCGACCCAGTGGTTCGGGAGGATCTCGGCGACGACCAGCGGCCCCGCGGCCGTAGGGACCTCGACCTGGAGGCGCCCCGCAGCGAGGTACCAGAGCGCCGCGTTCGCCTGCCCGGCCGTGAGGATCGCCTCGCCTTGCGCGATCTGCACGTCCTCCATGTAGTCCAGCAGCGCGTCGACGTCCGCGCGGGGGGCCGCCGGCAGCAGCCGGTCCGCCAGGGCTTCGTGAACCTGCTCTCGCGTGCGTTCGATCGACACGGCCAGAGGGTACGCCGGCAATCGCGATCTGGCAGGAGTTGAGTTCGGCCGGGACCCGCCGCACACTGCGCGGCGATGCACATCCTGCCCGTCCAGGTCTACTACGAAGACACCGACCACAGCGGCGTCGTCTACCACGCCAACTACCTCAAGTACTTCGAGCGCTCGCGCGAGCACCTGCTCGGCGTCGCGGAGCTGGTGGACCTCTGGGAGCGGCAGAAGCTGGGCTTCGTCGTCTACAAGGCGACGCTGACCTACAAGGAGGGCGCGCGCTTCGGGGACACGCTGCAGATCCGCACGACCGTGAACCTGGCCTCGCCCTTCCGCGCCGTCTTCACGCAGCGGGCCTTCCGCGGGGACACCCTGCTGGTGGACGGCGAGATCGAGCTGGCCTGCGTCAACGGCCAGCAGAAGCTGGTGAAGCTGCCCGACCTCGTGCGTCAGCGCCTGGGCTGAGTCACTCCAGGGTCGGCGCGCCGTCCAGGTCCGGGTTGAAGGTCCCCACCAGCACCTCGGCCGTGGCGTCCTCGTCCACGCCCTCGAGGTGCCAGACCTCCACCGCCTCGCCGAGGTCCGCCGTGCAGGCTGTGTCCGGCACGCCGTAGCTCGAGTCCGCGCGCAGCACCCAGGCGACGAGGTCGCCGTCGTCCTGCTCGTAGAAGTCCCGCACCTCGAAGTCGCCGAGGCAGCCGCCCAGCTGCACCGTCACGACGATCGCCTGCGTGCCCGGCTGGAGCTCGTGCACGGCGTCGCTCAGCTCCTGCTGCCCGCTCCCGTCGGCCTCGACGCAGTCGTTCGCCAGGAAGTCGTCCACCGCGTCCTCGTCCCGGATGAGGTCCGCGCGATCAGAAAAAAAGCCGCAGAACAGGGAGTCCACCGCCATGCGCGTCGTCGGCGCCATGCGGGTCCCATCCGGCGGCTCGCCGCCGCTGTTGTCGAGGGGAGTGCAAGCAGCCAGGAAGAGGAGAGGGAGCCATCGCATGGCGCCAGACCAGCAGGGATCGGCCCCGCGGGAAAGCCCTGATGGCAGGTGTCAACGGCCCGACACCCGGGGTCAGCGGCACCCATTCCCTCGTCAGGATCCCGACAGTCGATCGCGATCGCGCTCAACCACAGCGCGAGCTGACCGATGAAGGATGGTGGGCGATCGCGTGGTTGCTTGGCAGCTGTACGCGCATCAGGTGGGTCCTCAGCGAGGCTGGCACGCCGCTTGCTGATGATGGGTCCACCGCCGGTCGGGAGAACCGGTGCGCGGTGACCACTTGGAGGCCCCTGGGAGACGGTATGGACCTGGCAACCCTCATCGGCCTGATTGCGTCCTTGGGCCTCATCACGTTCGCCATCCTCTCGGGTGACGGCGCGATGACGTTCCTGAACGTGCCGTCCATCGTCATCGTCTTCGGCGGCACGGTGGGGGCGACGCTGGTCTGCTTCCCGATGAAGACCGTCCTGGGTGTCATGGGCGTGCTGCGCAAGACCCTGATGCACAGCGAGGCGAGCACGCCCGAGCTCATCAGCAAGCTCGAGGAGCTGGCCAAGAAGGCCCGCAAGGAGGGGCTGCTCAGCCTCCAGGGCGCGACGGACGACATCGCCGACGACTTCTACAAGACCGGCCTGCAGCTGGTGGTCGACGGCCAGG
>JAJDAI010000310.1 GCA_029261955.1 Deltaproteobacteria bacterium
AAGCGCCCCCCGCCCCACACGAGACCATCCGCGTCGCCGTCTCGAAGGTGGACGCGCTCCACTCCTCTCTCGGCGAACTGGTCGTCGCCCGCCTGCAATCCACCGACCTCGGGCGGGACGCGGTCGCCCTGCGGGGGGACCTCTCGACGCTCCAAGGCAGCTGGCGGGAGCTCGCGGCGACCCTGCGCGGGCTCCGCACCCAGCTCCCGGACGCGATGGCACGGGACCTGGAGGGGCGCCTGGCGGGCTTCGGGCAGGAGCTGCGCAAGCTCGGCCAGCGCGGCTCGGGGCTGGCGAAGCGGGCCGTGTCCCAGGCCGGGCAGGTGACCGCCGTGACCGGCGCGCTGGAGGGCAGCATCCAGCAGGTCCGCATGCTGCCGCTCGGGCCCTTCCTCCAGAGCTTCGCCGTCGCCGCCACCGAGTCCGGGCGGTCCCGCGGGGTCCGCGTGAACTTCAGCTCCCGTGACCGGGGCATCGAGGCCGACCGCGCCGTCGTCGAGGGCCTGCGCGCCCCGCTGCTGCACCTCGTGCGCAACGCCGCCGCCCACGGGATCGAGCGGCCGGCCGAACGGAGCCGCCGGGGCAAGGCCGAGGTCGGCTCGATCCACCTGGACGCCCGACGCGAAGGGGAGCACCTCATCGTCACCGTCCGGGACGACGGCGCCGGCATCGACCGGGAGCGCGTCCGTCGCCAGGCCCTGGACCTCGGGCTCATCGGCCCGGAGCAGAGCCTCGACGACGACGGCGTGCTCCGCGTGCTCTGCCGGGCCGGCTTCAGCACCCAGGCCCAGGTGGACCAGATCGCGGGGCGGGGCATCGGGCTCGACGCCGTCTCCTCCACCGTGCAGGGCCTGCGGGGAACCCTCTCCCTGTCGTCGGAGCGCGGCACCGGCACCGAGTTCCGGATCCGGGTGCCAGCCAGCGTGACGACGATCGCGGGCCTGGTCGTCACCGTCGGCCCCTACCGCTTCGGCCTGCCGCTGGATGTCGTGCGGCGGGTCGTCCGGGCCGAGCGGTCGAGCTTCCGAACCCTGGAGGGCTCGGCAGTCCTGTACCTGGACGAGGAGCCAGTCACGATCACGTCCCTCGCGGACCTCGTGGGCTCCCCGGAGCACGCTCCCCCCGACGACCAGCCGAGCGCGCCGGCCCTGGTGCTCGTGGTTGGCGCGAGCCGGCTCGCCGTGCTGGTCGACGACCTGCCCGGCCAGTTCCCCAGGGTCGTGCGTTCGCTCGGGCCCCAGTTCGCCGGCGTGCCCTGGCTCGGCGGCGCGGCGGTGGAGGCCAACGGCGCGGTCCTGCCCGTACTCAACCCCTTCGGGCTGATCGAGCTCGCCCGGTCGCGCCGACGCACCGCCGCGAGGACCTCCGCTGCACCGGTCCCAGCCGCCGCGAGCCGGGTCCACGTCGCCCGCCGGGTGCTCGTGGCCGACGACTCCGTGACCATGCGGAGCCTCCAGCGGAACATCCTCGAAGCAGCCGGCTACGACGTGCTGGTCGCCGCGGACGGCCTGGAGGCCCGGGACCTGCTGCGCACGGAGTCGGGCATCGACCTGCTGGTCACCGACCTCGACATGCCGCGGATGAACGGGCTGGAGCTCTGTCGCTGGATCCGCGACAGCGCCTTCGCCGACCTGCCGGTCGTGATGGTGACCTCGCTGGACTCCCCCGAAGAGCGCCGTCTGGGGCTCCAGGCGGGTGCGGACGCCTACCTCGTGAAGGGCAACTTCGAGCAGGACCACTACCTCGCCACCGTGCGCCGGCTCGGCGGATGAGGGGGCACGCTTGAAGGTCCTGATCGTCGAAGACAGCCCCACCGTGCGGGCCTGGCTGGTGGCCCTGCTGAAGGCCGAGGGCATGGAGGTCGTACAGGCCGCGGATGGCCTGTCCGCCGTGCCGATTGCAGCCGCGGCGGCGCCGGACGTCGTGCTCATGGACCTGAACCTGCCGGGGCAGCACGGGCTGCAGGCCATCGCCCAGATCATGTCGACGGACCCCCGGCCCATCGTCGTGCTGACCGGGCAGCTCGACAGCTCCGAGATGGACGTCGCCTTCGAGGCCGTGCAGGCCGGCGCCCTCGAGGTGGTCCACAAACCCCACACCGCCGACCCCGCGGCTCGGGTCGAAGCCGGGCTCAGCCTGGGGCGCACCCTCCGCATCATGGCTCGGGTCACGGTCGTGCGGCGCCCCGGGCGGGCCCGGCCCGCCTCCACGCTCCCCCGGCGAAGCAACGGCCTGGCTACCTCGACCCTGCTCGCGATCGGCGCGTCCACCGGCGGCCCCCCCATCGTGCGGCTGCTGCTCGAGCGGATCCGCCCGCCCGCCCGGGTGCCCATCGTCATCGCCCAGCACATCGGCCGCGGCTTCGAAGCCGGCTACGCCCGCTGGCTGGCGGAGACCGGCCACGACGTCCGCGTGCCCTCCCGTGCGACGACCCTGCAGGCAGGCCAGGTCTACGTCTCGCCCGCGGACGCGAGCTTCGTCATGGCCTCGCCGGACCGCGCGATCCTGCGCCGGGGCCCGGGCGACACCCCCACCTCCCTGCTGCCCAGCATCGACCTGGTCTTCGAGTCGATGGCCCGGCACCACGGATCCCAAGCCACGGGGGTCCTCTTGACCGGCATGGGTCGGGACGGCGCCCGCGGCCTGAGCGCCGTGCGCAAGGCCGGCGGGACGACGCTCGCCCAGGACGAGGCGAGCTGCGCGGTCTTCGGCATGCCGAAGGAGGCCCAGAAGGCCGGGGCGGTGACCGAGCTGCACTCGCCGGAGCAGCTCGCGACGATCCTCGGCGAAGCGTTCTCGGTCAGTTGAGATGAGACCGGCTGTTCTAGACTGGAGGCGCTGATGGTCGAATCCTCCCCCCGCCGCGTGCTGGTCATCGAGGACAGCCGCACCGCTGCCTACGCGCTGCGACAACAGCTGGCGGCGCAGGGCATGGACTGCACCGTCTCCCACGACCTCGCGGACGGGCTGATCCAGCTCGGGCAGGCGGACTACGACCTCGCCCTGCTGGACCTCTTCCTGCCCGACGTCGTCGGCCTGGACGGCCTCGCCCGGCTCAAGGCTGCGAAGCCGGACCTCGCGGTCGTCATCCTGACCAGCCACGACGACGCGGAGCTGGCGGTGCAGGCGCTCAAGGAGGGCGCGCAGGACTACCTGATCAAGGGCCAGTTCGGGCAGCTGCTCTTCCGCACGCTCGCCTTCGCCTACGAGCGCAACGCCGTGCGGAAGCAGCTCGAAGCGCTCAACGAGCAGAAGAACCGCTTCCTGGGCATGGCCGCCCACGATCTGCGCAACCCGCTCACGGCGATCCTCGGGATCAGCGACCTGCTGGTGGCCACGACCGAGGGCGTGCTGGACGAGAAGCAGCGCGAGCTCCTCCGCCACATCGAGCAGTCCAGCAGCTTCATGGTCGAGCTGATCGACGACCTGCTCGACATCTCCACCATCGAGCAGGGCCGCCTCGACCTGCGGCGGGCGGAGACCGACCTCAGCGCGGTCGTGAGCGGCGCGGTGGCCCGGAACCGGCACCTCGCGATCCCGAAGGGCATCGAGCTGGTCTGCGCGCTGCCGTCGCTGCCGCTCCGCGCGACCGTGGACGAACGCCGCCTCGTGCAGGTGCTCGACAACCTGCTCAGCAACGCGATCAAGTTCTCGCCCGAGCAAAGCACGACCACCATCCAGCTCGACCTCGTGGACGGCGACGTGCGGCTGTCGGTCACCGACGAGGGCCCCGGCATCCCGGAGGACGAGCAGGCCCACCTCTTCGAGCCCTTCCAGCGCGCAAGCACCCGGACCACCGGCGGCGAGCGGAGCACCGGGCTCGGCCTGGCGATCACCCACCGCATCGTCCAGGCCCACGGAGGCACGGTGACGCTGCGCAGCGCCCCCGGGGCCGGGACGTCCTTCGTGATCCGGCTGCCGCTCGACGGCTGAGGGGCGGCTCAGCCGCCCGCGAGGTCGATCGTCGTGCCCAGCAGGGCGCCGGCCTCGTCCGCCGGCAGGGGTCGTGCGAAGAGGTAGCCCTGGGCCTGGCCGCAGCCCATCTCCTGGAGCAGCACGACCTGCGCGGGGCGCTCGACGCCCTCCGCCACGACGTTCAGGCCCATGCCGTTCCCCAGGGCGACCACGGACCGGACGATCGCGAGGTCCCGCTCGTCGTCGTCCATGGTGCCCACGAAGGAGCGGTCGAGCTTCAGCGTCGAAAACGGCAGCTGCCTCAAGGCGCTCAGCGAGCTGTAGGCGGTGCCGAAGTCGTCCATGGACAGCCCCGCGCCCAGCTCCCGCAGCGCACGCACCGATTCGGCGACCTGCGCGCCCCGCGTGAGCACCGTGCTCTCGGTGAGCTCGAACTCGAGAACCGAGGCGGGCACGGCGTACTCGGCCAGGCAGCGGCGGACGGCGTTGACGAAGTCCGGTCCGCCCAGCTGACGCCCCGAGAGGTTCACGTGCACCCGGAAGGGGAAGGGCTGATCCGGCGAGCCGCGCCACCGGGCGACCTGCGCGCAGGCCTCCTCGAGCACGAAGAGGCCGATGGGCTGGATGAGGCCGCTCTCCTCGGCCAGCGGGATGAACTCCAAGGGGGGCACGATCCCGCGCTCGGGGTGCCGCCAGCGGACGAGCGCTTCGACGCCGATGACCTCGCCCCCCACCAGGGAGAGGATCGGCTGGTAGACCAGGAAGAGCTGGTCGTCCGTGATCGCCCGTCGCAGCTCGTTCTGGAGTCGGAGCTGCGCGAGCGACCGGTTGTGCATCGCCTCGTCGAAGACGACAAAGCGGGCCTTGCCGGCCTCCTTCGCGCGGTACATCGCGGTGTCGGCGTCCCGGATCAGGTCCTGGGCATCGCCCTCACCCGCGTGCGCGAACGCGATCCCGATGCTGATCGTCGTGAAGACCTCCTGGCCGAGGATCTCCACCGGACGCCGGACGAGCTCCTGAAGCCGGTGGGCGATGCGGTAGATGGCCGGCTCGTCGTGCAGACCCTCGAGCAGGATCGCGAACTCGTCGCCACCGAAGCGGGCCACGGAGTCCTGTTCGCGCACGGCCCGGAGCATGCGCTCGGCGACCGCGAGCAGCAGCTCGTCCCCTGCGGCGTGCCCCAGGCTGTCGTTGACGAGCTTGAAGCGGTCCAGGTCACAGAACAGCACGGCGAGGGGCTGCTTCGACCGGCGGCTCCGCGACAGCGCGCGGCCCAGGTGCTCCAGGAACAGCGCCCGGTTGGGCAGCCCGGTGAGGCCGTCGTGGTAGGCGTCGTGCTGCAGCCGCGCCTCGGCCAGCTTCAGATCCGTCACGTCGTGGAAGGACACGACGACGCGCGGCGGATCCTGGACACCCAGCCGGCTCGCCCGCACCCGGAAGCAGCGCCACTCGTTGGTGCAGTGGGCCGAACACTCGACGTTCGTCTCGCTCCGCGTGCCGGCCAGCAGGTCGGGCAGCTCCTCCGCCAGGGCCCGCGCGCAGCGGTGCTCGGGCGCCCACTTCCGGCAGAGCTCCAGGAAGTCCACGCCCGGGGTCTGCGCCGGGCCGACCAGGGGGTTCTTGCCCCCGAAGTTCTGCCACTCGAGGTTCGTGGCCAGCAGGCCGCCCCCCTCGCCCACGATGCCGACGCAGGACGAGACGCCGTCCAGCACCGACTGCAGGAACTCCTCGGAGCGCTTCGAGTTCTTCGCGTCGGCGTTGGCGCGCCGCTCCCGCGCCCGGGTGCGCACGAAGTCTTCGAGGGTGGCGGACAGGTACTCAACCGCGTGGTCGCGCTCGAGCGTCGTCGGCATGTCCTGGCCGAGGGAGCGGATCTGCACCGCGTCGGGACGCCGCGCTCCGTTCTGGCCGCTGAGGATGTGCTCGATCCGCCGGAGCAGGACCTCGGCATCGAGGGGCTTGGAGACGAAGTTGTCGGCGCCGCTCGCCAGACCCTCCAGCACGTCCTGCGGCGAGTCGAGGCTGGTCAGGAGGATGACGGGCAGGGAACGCGAAGCCGGTGTGGCCTTGATCTGGCGGCAGAGCTCGTAGCCGCTCATCCCGGGCATCTGGACGTCGCTCAGCACCAGATCGAAGCGCGACTCCCCGATCGCCTCCAGCGCGCCCTCGCCGGTCTGCACGACCCGGACCTCGTGGCCTCCGTCGCGGAGAACGCGGGCCAGCGCCGCCGCCTGGGTGCGGCTGTCTTCCACGACAAGAATGCTCGCCAAACTCACGCGACAACCGCCCCCGCGTCCTGTCTTTTCCGGTAAGCCCCACGTCCCCGAGCGCATCATAGGCGCGGGATACGAACCATGGCTATTGCCCCGGTGTAGATCGCACGGTCCTGGACGCTGGACTGAGAGCCGGCGGGCCTGCGTGAAGAGGTCTGAAGTACGTGATCTGAGGGCTTCGGACCGCCTCTCGAAGCGACGGCGGGGGCACGGTCCACGTTGACCTCGCCGGCGCGCGGGCGACCGCCACGGCGAACCCGCCGACCGAGCGCTTCGAGGCCGAGGCGCGCTGAGTCCGCGGAGCCCCAGCACGGACCCGCCGGCTACCATGCCGGACCGTGACCCCCCCGGACCTCAGCTCTGCCCGCGTCTTCCTGACCGGCGCC
>JAJDAI010000032.1 GCA_029261955.1 Deltaproteobacteria bacterium
ATCACGAAGGTCGCCATCAAGACGAAGCTGCTGAAGAAGAGCGCGGACCACCAGCCCCAGGCCTGCGGCGCCGTGCAGAGCGCCTCGTTGCCGCCGTATCCGTAGGCGTCGCAGCCGTACATGTTGATGTACATGACGTCCGTCCAGTCCTCGAGCGTGGCCACCCGGAAGAGCGACAGCATCGCCTTCTGCAGGGTCTCGAAGTGGATGGGATCGTTCCCCTGGAACATGAAGGTGCCGAGCACGGCGTAGAGGTAGAAGAGCATCGACAGCAGGATCGAGATGTAGAACATCGACGGGATGCTCTTGAGCAGCGCCGTGACGATGACCTGCAGCTTCGGCAGCGCCTTCACCAGCTTGAGCACCCGCAGCAGGCGCGCGAGGCGCAGCACGGCGACGAAGCCGGCGTTGTTCAGCGGCAGGAAGCAGACCGCCACGATCAGGAAGTCGAAGATGTTCCAGGGGTCCAGGAAGTAGCGCCAGGGGCGGCTGCCCTCGGCCGCCATCTTGATCACGATCTCCAGGACGAAGATCCACAGGATCAGCTGGTCGATCAGGTGCAGCACGTCGCCGTGCCGCTCGACCATCGACGGGTAGGTCTGGATGCCCACCACGACGCCGGCGAGCACGATCACGCCGATGATGAAGTTCTGGAACCACGCCGATTCGGCGATCTTCTTGCACAGCTGGACCACGATCCGCCTCCGATTCGAGGCGCGGAGGATGCCACAGCGGATCGCGCGCCACCGGCGATCGCGGCGCGTTCCCCGCTAGGATGCGCGGCAATGCCCACGCCTCCCGAATCGATCTTTCGCCCCGGCCTCTTCGACGGACGGGTCGCCCTCATCACCGGCGGTGGCTCCGGGATCGGCAAGGCCATCGGCCTGGAACTGGGCCGCCTCGGCTGCCGGCTCGTGCTCGCCGCCCGCAAGCAGGAGCGCCTCGACGCGACCGTCGCCGCCTTCGCCGAGCAGGGCATCGAGGCCACGTCCACCGTCTGCAACATCCGCCACGAGGACCAGGTCGCCGCGGCGGTCAAGACCGCCGTCGACACCTACGGCCGCCTCGACTTCCTGGTGAACAACGCCGGCGGCCAGTTCCCGAGCCCGGCGGGGCACATCCGCACGAAGGGCTGGAACGCGGTCATCGAGACCAACCTGACGGGCACCTTCTTGATGGCCCGCGAGGCCTACAACGCCTGGATGGAGCAGCACGGCGGCGCGATCGTGAACATCATCGCGGACGTGCAGCGCGGCTTCCCCGGCATGGCGCACACCGGCGCCGCCCGCGCGGGCGTGGACAACCTCACGAAGTCCCTCGCCATCGAGTGGGCCCACAACGGCATCCGCGTCAACGCCGTCGCTCCGGGCATCATCTTCGGCTCGGGCTACGAGAACTACGACCCCTTCTTCCAGCAGGTCTTCCTGGACATGCGCAAGAACATCCCCGCCCAGCGGCTCGGCACGGAGGAGGAGGTGGCCAACTCGGTCGTCTTCCTGCTCAGCCCCGCGGCGGCCTTCATCAGCGGGCAGACGCTCGGTGTGGACGGCGCGGGCAGCCTCTGGCGTGTGAACTGGGAGGTGCCGGAGCACGACAACATGCCCCGCTTCGGCGGCGTCGAGGTACCGGAGAGCCCTTCGTGATTCTGAGGATCCTGCTGCTCCTGCTCCTGCCGAGCACGGCGCTGGCGACCCAGGCCGGGATGTTCGGCTCGACGCCGGCGCGCGTCGGCATGTCGAACGCGGGCGGCGCGCTCGAGGACGGCGCGGGGCAGGCGATCCTGGCCCCCGCGGCCATGGGCCTGACGACCGACGACCAGTTCCGGCTCCAGTACCTGGGCGGCCGGATCACGCTCGAGCCCATGCGGGACGTGAGCTGGCGCGAGGGCGGCGACGTCGACATCCCCCAGGGGGCCGTTCAGCCCCAGGGCATCACGATCGATCTCATCAAGACGGTCACGCCGTGGGTCCGCGGGGGGATGTGGATCAACCTGCCGATCCCCTACCTCTACTACCACGACAGCAAGGACCCCTGGGTCCCCTACGGCGCCCGCTGGCAGAGCCGCTACGCCCGGGGCCTGGGCTCCGCCGCCGCCTCGATCCGCATCCCGGTGCGCGGCGTGCCGCCGAAGGGCGCCCCGAAGGCCGCCTGGGACAACGCGCTGCAGGGCGGCCTCTGGTTCGGTGCGGCGGTTTCGCTCCGGCCGCGCGGCATCATCTCCATCGACCTGGACCTCGTGGGCCTGCCGGAGAACGAGGACGAGGGCACGCGCATCAACGTCGTGCTCGGCGACGTCGATCTCATCGCCAAGGCCGTGCTGCGCCCGCAGCTCTCCCTGCTCTTCGACTTCGGCACGTTCCACAAAGCCGTGGAGGGCTTGCGCCTGGGTGCCACCTGGAGCGCGGAGTCCCACAGCGAGATCAACCCCATCCGCCTCGACGTCGAGGTCCTGGGCCTGGGCGAGCTGAGCGGCCTCTTCGCCCTCGTCGAGCGCATCCAGGCGG
>JAJDAI010000311.1 GCA_029261955.1 Deltaproteobacteria bacterium
GGGCCGCGGAGGCGGAGCTGGCCCTGGCGATGCTGCTCGTCTTGATGCATCGGACCGAGGACGCGGGGCCGCTGATCGAGCGTTGCCTGCCCGCGCTCGAGGGCTCCGGGGACCCGGCCCAGCTGGCGGCCGCGCACGTGACGCGCCTGGCGGTGGCGGCGAAGGCGGCGGACTGGGAGGCCTTCGACGCGAGCGCGGCCACGGGGCGCCTGCTGATCGGCGAGCTGGCGAAGGTGGATCGGGACCTGGTGGCCCTGGCGGCGGTCGCGCGCCTCAGCGCCGAGCAGGCCGGCGAGCTGGAGCGGGCCCAGGCTGCGGCGAACGTCACCCTGGGTCTGGACGAGTCGAGCACCTAGGAAAGAGGGTGCCTCAGGAGGCCCCCGGCCCCCACTGCCCGTCCTCCCACAAGCGGAACATCAGCAGCGTCCACAAGGGCTTGCGCCGGTCCTGCCGCCCGCTCAGGTGGTCGTCGATCAGCCCATCGACCACCCGCTGATCGAACCAGCCGGTCTTCGCGGCGCCGCCGGAGCCCAGCGTGTCCAGCAGCAGGTTCCGCCAGGGCCCGCGCAGCCACTGGGCGACCGGGATCCCGAAGCCCTTCTTCGCCCGCGTCGTGATGCCGCGCGGCAGGCGCGGGGCCATCGCCTTCTTGAGGATGTGCTTGCTGATGCGGCCCTTGAGCTTCAGCTCCCAGGGGATGCGGGCCGCCATCTCGACCAGGCGGTGGTCGAGGAAGGGCACGCGCACCTCCAGCGAGCAGGCCATGGACGCGCGGTCGACCTTCACCAGGATGTCGTCGCCCATGTAGGTGCGCAGGTCGACGTAGGTGAGCGCCTCGTACTCGGTGGCGCCCAGGGCGATCGCCTCGTCGAAGTGGGCCTGGAGCTCGGAGAAGGGCGCGCCATCGTCCACGGTCGCGAGCACGTCGCGGTTGAGGACCGAGCGCATCTCCTCTTCCAGGAAGGCGCCCAGGAAGGACGCGTGCGTCTCGACGCGGCTGCGGCCCGCGCCGGCCAGCAGGCGCCGGAGCTTGTAGTCGAAGGAGATGTTCCCGTAGCTGCTGGGCAGCAGGCGGGACGCGCGACGCAGGCCCGGGAGCAGCGACTTCATGCCCGGGACCGCCCCGACCCCGTCGGCCAGGCGGTGGGCGAAGTAGGTGGGGTAGCCGGCGAAGAGCTCGTCCGCGCCGTCGCCGCTGAGCACGACCGTGACGCCCTCGTCCTTGACCATGCGGGACAGGAACCAGGTCGGCAGGATCGACGCGTCGGCGAAGGGCTCGTCGAGCACCGAGCGCACGGTCTCCAGGGCGCCGCTGAACTCGTCGTTCGTGAAGACCCTCGCCGTGTGCTGGGAGCCGATGTGCTCCGCGACGGCGCGGGAGTGCGAGCCCTCGTTGAAGGACTCCTCCTCGAACTCGATGGAGAAGGTGCGCAGGTCGGGGACCAGCTCCTTCATGAGGGCCGACGTGGCCGAGGAGTCGACGCCGCCGCTGAGCAGCGCGCCGATGGGCACCTCGGAGACGAGCCTCGCGCGCACGGCCTCGCGCAGCATGTGCGACAGCGGGGGGATCCAGTCGGCCTCGCGATCACCGCGCGGAAGCGGCGTGCCCGCGTGAGGCCAGTCCTCGCGATCCCGGCGCCAGTTCAGCGACCAGTAGCGCTGCGGCTGTCCGCCCACCTTGAGGTAGTGCCCCGGCTCCAGCTTGTGAATGCCCCGGTAGATGCTTCGCGGCGAAGGCACGTACTCGAGCACCAGGTAGCGGGCGAGCGCGTCGGCGTCGACCTCGCGGGTCACCGAGGGGTGCCGGACCAGGGACTTCAGCTCGCTGCCGAAGACCCAGGTGCCATCGAACTCGCCGTAGTGCAGCGGCTTGATGCCCAGGCGGTCGCGCGCGAGGAAGAGCTCCCGCGTGCGCCCATCCCAGAGCGCGAAGGCGAACATCCCGTTGAGGCGCTGGAGCAGGCCCTCCATGCCCCAGGCCTCGTAGCCGTGGGGGAGGATCTCGGTGTCGCCGTGCGTCTTCAGGTTGTGTCCGAGCGCGACCAGCTCGGCCCGCACGTCGCGGAAGTTGTAGATCTCGCCGTTGAAGACGCAGACCGTCTTCCCGCTCGGGCCCAGCTGCGGCTGGTGCGAGTCGGCGACGTCGATGATGGACAGCCGGCGCATCGCGAGGCCGACGCCGTTCCCCGTCCAGAAGCCGTCCTCGTCGGGGCCCCGGTGGGTGATCGCGTCGTTCATGCCCTGCAGCGCCGCGCGCTCGGCGGATCCGACCTCGCTCGTGTCGCCGGGCCGGACGAAGCCGGTGATGCCGCACATCGGGGGCTACGCCTCGGCGGTCGGCGGGGCGACGGGCCGGTGGTCGGCGGTGTCTTCCTGCACGTCGCCCGGCTCGATCTGGCTCAGGCCGATGAGCGGGGTCCGCGAAGCCACGCCGCGCACCTGGCGGATGCGGTAGGGCGCCTTCTTCTGGATCTCGAAGTTCATCCGGATCATCACCTCGGCCAGCAGGCCGAAGAAGAAGCTGTTGAAGCCGAGCAGCACGAGCATCGCGGACAGAGTCACCAGCGGGTTCTTGTGCATGAAGGTGCCGTCCACGTACTTCATCACCACCGCCCACGAAGCCGCCACGCCGCCCAGCGCGATGGCCCCGAACCCGTAATATCCGAAGAAATACAGGGGGTTGGTGTAGAAATCGCGGAGGAAGATCGTGGTCATCAGGTCGAGCACGACGCGGAAGGTGCGGGACAGGCCGTACTTGCTCTCGCCCTTCATGCGGGCCCGGTGGTTGACCGGGATCTCCAGCATGCGCGCGCCCGCCCAGGTCACGTAGATGGGGATGAAGCGGTGCATCTGGCCGTAGAGCGGGATGTCGCGCACGTACTCGCGGCGGTAGACCTTCAGCGTGCAGCCGTAGTCGTGCAGGCGCACGCCGCTGGTGCGGCCGATGATCCAGTTGGCGATCTTGCTGGGCAGCTTGCGGACGAACCAGTTGTCCTCGCGCCGCCGCCGCCAGCCACAGACGAGGTCGTGCTCGTCCAGGTGGCTCAGCATCATCGGGATGTCGGCGGGGTCGTTTTGAAGATCCGCGTCCATGGACGCGATGATCTCGTAGGTGGCGTGCTGGATCCCAGCCGCCATCGCCGCCGTCTGGCCGTAGTTGTGGATGAAGTGGATGACCCGGAAGCGGGGGTCGTCCTTGTGGATCGCGTCCATCAACTGGGTGGAGCCGTCGACGCTGCCGTCGTTCACGAGGATGCACTCGAACGGGACGCCCGCGCCGTCCAGAGCCTTCGTCACCTCCCGCTGGAGGTCCTTCAGGTTCTCGACCTCGTTGTAGATCGGAACGACCAGCGAGATGGGCTCGGTGGTGACGTCGTGTGTGCCCATGTCGGCCATCGGACGCGCATCATAGCCGGCGGGATTGAGGGGGCGCGGGCCGGGCGGATTGTGGGGGTGCGGTGACCCACGCCAGGTGGGCCACCGCCTGTCCCTTCAGTCGCTCAGAGGCCGGACTGCGAGCTCGTCTTCGGGCCGCAGAAGACGTCGCCCGCGGCGCCCAGGTGCAGGCCGAGGCAGACGCCGCGCTCCATGACCTCGAAGTCGTCGCCGTCGGTCAGCCACTCGTCGAAGCTGCCGTCCGCCGTGGGCAGGAAGCGCAGACCGGGCGCGCCCGGGAAGCTCCACACGCCCTTGAGGGCGGAGAGCTCCGCGTCCTCGAACAGGGCGATGCCGGTGCCCAGGCGCAGGTTCGTCCACTGGTTCCCGAACTTGCCCCAGGCGACGAAGCTGTGGGAGGCAGGCGGGTTCGAGGGGCTGGCTGCGGCCGAGATCAGGACCCGCGGTCGCCCGGCGCCGTTGCCCGGGTTCCAGATGCGCGTGATGCGGAACGAGCCCGTGCCCAGGTCGTTGCCCAGCCAGTCGCGGTTCGTGTGCCACGCCAGGCCCGGCTTGGCCTCGTTGAGGACCTGGCTGCCGGGGATCGCCCCGCTGTGCTCCGCCCAGCGCAGGCTGGTCTTGTCCATGCACCAGAAGCCGAGGCTGCCGGCCTGGTCGGTGAACACGGCGCAGCTCTCGCCGCTGTTGCCGGGCCAGCTGGCGACCGTGGGGGACTGGCTCCCCAGCACGGCGAAGCCGGCGCTGTCGAGCACGGCCGTCGGTGCGCCGCCGCTGAGGGAGATCCTGTACTCGCTCGTCACCGGGTCGAGGAACAGCAGGGCCGGGAGCTCCGGGGCGCCGAAGGTCGCCTGGTCCACCTGGATCATCGCGAGCTCGGGTTCGAAGTCGGTCAGGCCGCCGGTGAGCGGGGACTCGGCGCTCCAGCCGGTGAGCTGTCCGAATCCATTCGCGCCCGAGGCCGTCAGGAAGCGGATCTGCCCGAGCTGGTCGGTGTAGGCCACCCCGACGGTCGTCCCGTTGAACACGAAGGCCGAGACCGCGCTGGCGGTCCGGTCGGTTTGCACGAGGACAGGCAGGTCCCAGTCCATGCAGTCGTCGTCGATGCCGTCTCCGCCGGGGCAGCTCCCCTCCATGTCGAGGCCGGAGTGCTGTGCCTGGGTGTAGTGCACGTTCCCGTCTCGCACGTAGAAGGTGTAGAGGCGGTCGTCGCGGCGCAGCAGGTCGGGCGTGGTCCCGTTCGTGCCAGCGGCGTCCAGCGGCTGCTGCACGCGGGAGAAGGTGACGCAGTCCATCCAGGGGGCCCAGGTGGCGGCGCCGCGCACGTAGCCCGTGGAGCCGGCAGGCCAGCTCCAGCTGCCGTCCTGCATCGTGCCGTCGAGGTTCCAGTCGACGCCCATGCCCGTCACCGGGAGGAACCAGGGCGAACCGGCCAGGGCGCCGCTGAGCGCGGCGGAGCCCAGGCCGTCCGCCTCGTCCAGGAAGGAGGGATTCACGCCGGGCAGGTTGTCGGCCGTCGAGAAGGTCGGCGTGGCCGCGGCCCAGGTGTAGTTCATCACGCTGTCGTAGTTGGGCTTGCAGTCGACGCGGCCCCAGTCGTCGGCGCCCCAGTGGTTCAGGTTCATGTTGTGTCCCAGCTCGTGCACCAGCGTGCCCGCGGGCATGGCTCCGGCCGGGCCGGCGAACCGGACGGTGTCGCCCGGGACGGCTGCGTTGCCGCCGCTGCTGTTGCCGCTGCTCATCGCGTATCGGACCCAGCGGAACACCGGCCAGCGGTGCGCCAGCATCTGGAGCCCCCGATGCTGGTTCTCGAGGGTGCCGGCGGCCATCGCGTTGGCCCCGCCCCAGTCTCCGGCCACCGTCGATCCCGCCGGCGTCGTCGCGTCGGGCCCGATGTCGAAGTGGAAGTTCACCCCGCCGACCCCGTCCGGGTTCTGGATCGAGGTGCCCTGGGGCGTCGCGAAGGGCGCCGCGATGGCCGAGGCGAAGGCGAAGTCGACCGGGCTCTCATTGCCCGGGAAGGCGTCGCTCCAGTCCACCTCGACGAACACGTCCTTGTGGCGGGGATCGGCGCCCCAGGCGCGCAGGTGGAGCGGGTCGCTGGGGTGATCGATGCCCATCAGCTCCCAGGCGTCGGGGATGCCGTCGCGGTCGGTGTCGTCGTGGTTGAAGACGCCAGCGCAGTTGGGGTCGCCCACGAAGCCGTCGCAGGTCTGGAGCGCGGCCTCGAGGTTGCTGCCCAGGCCGTCCTGGTCGGCATCGCTCACGTACTGGTCGTTGACCACGACGTCGAAGAGGCCGCCCGGGTAGCTGAGGTCGACGGCGACGACGCTCGCGACGTTGTGCTCGAAGCTGATGAGGGCGTTCAGCCCCACGCCTCCGTCGTCGTCCATCGAGATCATGCGCCCGGCGGAGTCCAGCGCGATGAGCAGCGCGTCCTGCCCGCCTCCCGGGATGCGGGTCGTGGAGTAGGTGAGCGCCCCGCCGGTGTCGACGTGCAGCTTGTTCCCGCCGACGAGCACCGAGGGCAGCGTGCCGAGACCGGAGATCGTGATGTCGGCCGTGCCGTTGCTGGCCAGCGACCAGGCGTGCATGACGATCTCGACCTCGACGGGGGACGGTGCCTCCCACCAGCCGTTCCAGGTGCCCAGGTTCTGCCAGCTCATGTGGCTGGCCACACCGGAGCCGGAGTCGTCGTCGAAGGCCAGGACCTCCCCGGTGCTCGGATTCCACAGCTGCAGCACGGTGTCGGCGCCGGGGGAGAGTCCGTCGGTGCTGACGGTCAGGGTCTCGTTGGGGGCCACGACCACGCTGTATCGAAAGATCGGCGTGGCCTGGATGGATGGGTGGAAGACCTGCGCGGCCGCAGGGCCTGCCGCGAGGGTGCCCAGGGCGAGCGCCAGGGCGATGGGAAGGGTGTTTCGTTGCATCACAGCTCCTCTTCGTTTGGGGAGCCGAAGGATGGTCTTGGGGCGGCGCGCAGCCCATCGCATGACCGTGTGACATCGGTCCGGAAGAGGGGACTGCGCCCCAACCCTCCCCCTCTCGTGCTGTTCGTGTCGGGTCGGCCGGTGGTCTACCCTGTGCTGCCCGGGGATTCGGCCCCGAACTCATCGAGAGGGTTCCCGATGCCCCGCGTCCTGCTCATCGGCCTGCTGCTCGCGGCCTGCGCTCCCGGGGCAAGCGGCCTGGACGGCAGCGCGATGGCGTTGCGCGGTGAGGCTTCGAGCGGGCCGCTGGAGGGGTTCAGCGCCGACCGCTTCGTGGCGATGCTCGCGCCCGGGGTGAGCCTGGAGCGCGGCTGGCCGACGGAGCCTGGGCTCGCGAGCCTGGGCGCGGAGCTGGGGGTGCTTCGCTACGAGCGCCTGCTGCCGGTCGAGGCGGGATCGGCCGATCCCGAGGCCTTCGCGCGGATCGGGCTGGACCGGCTGGTGCTGGTGCACCTGGGTGCTGGTGCCCTGGACGTGGGGCGTGTCGTCTCTGAGCACGATCGGGCCTCGGGCCTGCTCTGGGCCGAGGTGGACGGGCGCTCCGAGGCCGCGGGCATCCCCAACGACTCGCAGTTCGTGCGGCAGTGGGGCTTCGTCAACGACGGCAGCTTCAACGGCCAGGCGGTGGCGGACGCGGACATCGACGCGGACACCGCCTGGGACATCGAGACCGGAGACGGCTCGGTGGTGGTCGCGGTGCTGGACTCGGGCTCGAACTTCGGTGAGCCCGACGTCAACGGGCGCCTCTGGACCAACGCCGGCGAGGTCGCTGGCAACGGCCTCGACGACGACGGAAACGGCTACGTCGACGACGTGCATGGCTACGACTTCATCAACAACGACGCCGACCCCAGCGACGACCACGGCCACGGGGTCAACGTCGCGTCCATCGCGGTGGCCGAGGGCGACAACGGCCTGGGCTACGCCGGCATGTGCTGGAACTGCCAGCTGATGACCGGCAAGAACCTGGGCTCCAACGGCAACGGGACCTGGGCCGCCATCGCCGAGTCCCTGGTCTACGCGGTGGATGCCGGCGCGGACGTCATCAACATGAGCATCCAGGGTGGCTACAGCTCGCTCCTGGAGACCGCGGCGCAGTACATGGGCGCGGCCGGGACGGTGGGCTTCGCCTGCATGGGCAACTGGGACAGCAGCTCATCCAGCTACCCCGCCGCCTTCCCCGAGATGATCGCCGTCGGGGCGACGGACTCCGACGACTCGCGGGCCTCGCCCTTCACCTGGGGCGGGGGCTCGAACTACGGCGCGCACAACGACCTCGTCGCGCCGGGGAACGTGATCTACGGGCACGGCACGCTGCCCGGTCTGTACTCCTGGTACTGGTCCGGAACGTCCCAGGCGACGCCCATGGCGGCGGGCACCGCGGCGCTGATGCTGACGATGGACCCCTCGCTCAGCGCCGAGGAGATCCGGTCCATCCTGCAGGCCACGGCGCAGGACGAGGTCGGGCCGGCGAACGAGGACGTGGCGGGCTTCGATCCCTACTTCGGGCACGGCCGGCTGAACGCGGCGGCGGCGCTCGCGGAGGTGCTGGCGGGGCAGGGGGACGACGACGACTCGGCGGTTGATGACGACGACTCGGCGGTGGACGACGACGACTCGGCGGTTGATGACGACGACTCGGGGGTGGACGACGACGACTCGGCGGTGGATGACGACGACTCGGCGGTTGATGACGACGACATCACGGCCGATGACGATGACATCACGGCCGATGACGACGACGTGACTGCGGACGACGACGACGTGACTGCGGACGACGATGACTCGGCGGACGACGACGACATCACGGCGGACGACGACGACTCGTCTGGGGACGACGACGACTCGTCTGGGGACGACGACGACGCGACCTCCGACGACGACGACGACGCGACCTCCGATGACGACGACGTAACGGCGAACGACGACGACTCGTCTGGGGACGACGACGACACCCCCGACGACGACGACGCGACTCCCGACGACGACGACGCCACCCCGGACGACGACGACAGCACCTCAGACGATGACGACAGCACCTCAGACGACGACGACGCCTCGGCCGGCGGCGCCCCCGCCGGCAGCAACGCCCTGGTCGGCGACGGCTGCCAGGCCGACGGCTGTTCCGCCAGCGCGTCCAGCCCCGGTTCGTCCCTCCCAGCCCTGGCTTTGCTGCTCCTCGCGATCCGCCGCCGCCGCTGACCTGCGCGATCCGTCGGGTCGGTCCGCCCGTACAGACCTCGATCTGCCGCGACACCTGTGATCAGGGGTTGTGCACCTGTAGTGTTTCTGACTTGAACCCCCGCCCCAACTTCACGGACCACGTCCGGGGCAGCACGGAGAAGACCATGAACCGACGTGAATTCAACAAGTTGATGCTGGCCGCTGCGGGCGGTGTCCTGGCTGGCGCCGCTGCCCCCGCTCTCGCTGAGCACCACGAGGCCGCTGCGCCCGCAACGGGCAAGCACGAGTGCAAGGGCAAGAACGAGTGCAAGGGTCAGGGTGGCTGCAAGACCGAAGCCAACGAGTGCACCGGCAAGAACGCGTGCAAGGGCAAGGGTGGCTGCAAGACCATGACCGGCAACAGCTGCGCCGGGAAGAACGAGTGCAAGGGCAAGGGCGGCTGCAAGTCCGGCGACGCCGGCTGCGGCGGCAAGAACTCCTGCAAGGGCAAGGGCGGCTGCGCCACGGGCGACTACGCCCACAAGCCCGCCGAGAAGCCCGCGGAGAAGCCGGCCGAGAAGTCCTGATCATCACGGTGGTTTGAGGGAAGGTCGGCGGGCATGCTGCTCGCCGGCCTTCTTCTTTTTCGGGGATGGATGTGAGCAACCGATTCGGACTGCCGGACCTCGGCGTGGGCGTCGGCCTGCGCGTGCCGCACTTCCAGCACGTGGTCGAGCGCAAGCCTGCGGTCGACTGGTTCGAGATCATCTCCGAGAACTTCATGGACACCGAGGGCCGCCCAATGCGGGTCCTCGAGCAGGTCCGCCGTGACTACCCGGTCGTCATGCACGGCGTCGCGATGTCGATCGGCAGCACCGACCCGCTCGACTGGGACTACCTGAAGCGCCTCAAGGCCCTCGCCGACCGCATCGACGTCGCCTGGATGGGCGACCACGTCTGCTGGACGGGGGTCGGCAGCCACAACGGCCACGACCTCTACCCGGTGCCCTACACCGAGGCCTCGCTCCGCCACGTCGTCGAGCGAATCAAGACCATCCAGGACTTCCTCGGCCGCCCCTTGGTGATGGAGAACCCCTCCACCTACCTGACGTTCTCCTCGGACGAGATGCCCGAGATCGAGTGGATCGGCCGCATGGCCGAGGACGCCGACTGCGCGCTGCTGCTCGACGTCAACAACGTCTACGTCACCTGCCGCAACCACGGCCTGGACCCCATGGCCTACCTGGAGCAGGTGCCCTGGGACCGCGTCGTGCAGAACCACCTCGCGGGCCACACCGACAACGGCACCCACTGCGTCGACACGCACGACGACCACGTCTGCGACGCCGTCTGGGCCCTCTACGGCTGGGTGCAGCAGCGCACGGGCGGCGTCGCGACCCTCATCGAGTGGGACGGCGACCTGCCCGAGTGGGACCTGCTCCAGGCCGAGGCCGACAAGGCCCGCCCCTACCGCGAGCAGCTGGAGGCCCGCGATGCCTGAGGGCTTGCGGGCGCTCGAGACCTGGATGCTGCGCATCGTGACCCACCCCGGCGGGGTGGACGCGGGCTTCGAGGCGGCCCAGTCCGAGGGGCTGCTGCCGGCGGGCACGAGCTCCCTGGACGACCTCGTGCCGCCCAACGACCGGCTCAGCGCGGGCGAGCAGCTGCACGTCTACGCCTTCGCCTACTTCGACCGCATCACCGACGTGCTGCGGGGCGAGTACCCCAGCGTCGAGCTCCTCCTGGGGCCCGCTCGCTTCGGCAGCCTCGCGCGCGACTTCATCACCGAGCAGCCCTCGCGCACCTACACGCTCAACCGGGTCGGCGTGCCGTTCTCGAGCTGGCTCGCGGAGCGCGCGGGCGACGACCCCCTGCTGTCCTTCGCCATCGACCTGTCCCTGGTCGAGCGCGCCCTGGACGAGGTCTGGGACTGCAAGGCCGAAGCCCCCGTCGCCTACGAGGCCCTGCAGGTCATCCCGCCCGACCGCTGGGACCGCGTGCGCCTCGACACCATCGACGCCCTGCAGCTCTTCGAACTCCGCCACCCCA
The DNA here is from genome assembly GCA_029261955.1 of Deltaproteobacteria bacterium. Taxonomy (GTDB): domain Bacteria; phylum Myxococcota_A; class UBA796; order UBA9615; family UBA9615; genus CALCXL01. Next base: position 10,596 of record JAJDAI010000311.1, read on the forward strand.
TCAGCGCCTTCATGAACGGCGTCATGCGGGGCGACCTCGACGGTGTGCCCGAGCCCGAGCCTTCCTGGGTTTGCGTCTACTGCACCCTCGCCGGCCGCTACCGCATCCCGCTCAGCTTCGAGCAGCACGCGCTGCTGTCCTCGCTGGTGGATGGCGCGACCCTCGGCGAGGCCATCGAGGCCGCCGCGACCTCCGAGGGCGCCGATGTCCCCGCGATGCTGGCGGGCCTCGGGGGCTGGTTCCGCGACTGGACCGAGCGCGGGCTGTTCCGCGCCGTCGAGCTGCTGGACTGACGCGGGCCCCGCCGCAGATACACTCGCGCCCGGAGGTCTCCAAGATGAGCCAGTCCTTGCATCGCATCCTCTTCACCGTCGCCCTGCTCGGCAGCACCGGTTGCCCGGCCGAAGCCGAGCCGGACCCCGAGCCCGAGGCCGAGGCCCTGAACGTGCTGCCCGACGCGGTGCTCGATGGCTTCGACATGACCCGGATTCGGGACGACGTCGAGCTTCTGGCGGCGGACGACATGGGCGGGCGCGTGCCGGGCTCGCTGGGCCACGCAGCGGCGGGGGACTGGATCCTCGAGCAGCTCGAGCAGGGCGACCTGGTGCCGCTGGCGGGCGGCTTCGAGCTGCTGCAGCCCATGGAGCACGACCGCACCCGCTGGATGCTGGACGAGGCCGGCGACGTCGTCCCGGCGCCGCAGCAGGTCACCGGGCGGCAGTTCCTGGCGGTCCTGCCGGGCAGCGACCCGAACCTGGCCGACGAGTACGTCGTGCTCATGGCGCACTACGACCACAACGGCGTCAACCAGCAGGGGGACGTTCAGAACGGCGCCTTCGACAACGCGGTGGCCGTCGCCTCGCTGCTGGAGCTGGCCCGCGTGCTGACGGAGCAGGACGTGGCCTTCCCGCGGTCCCTGCTGCTGCTCTTCACGGACCTGGAAGAGGAGGGTCTGATCGGCGCCCACGCCTGGGTCGACTCCGCGTCGGTGCCCCTCGCGACGGTCGCCCTGGCGATGTCGCTGGATCCCCTGGGTCGGCCCATGCTGCCGGACTTCGCGCCGCTGGCGGTGCTGGGCTCGGAGCGCTGCGCGGGCCACCGGGCCATCTGGGCCGACGTCGCCGAGCGCCTCGAGGTCCCCATCATGCAGGGCAACCGCTCGATGCTGCTGGGCTTCGGCAGCGACCAGGACGCCTTCTGGCAGGGGCCCGAGCCGACCGGCGGGGTCTGGATCGCGAGCCCGGGCATGACCTGGTACCACACGCAGTACGACGACCCCGAGACCATCGACTACCGCAGCGTGCTCAGCCACCTGCCGATGATCGCCGAGGGCGCCGCCACCTTCGCGAGCAGCCCCGACCGCTGCGAGGACCTCGGCGAGCAGGGGCCCACCATCGCGGACATGGAGGAGGTCGTCCGCTTCTTCGCCCTCGTGGAGCAGTCCGAGCACCTGACGGACGACGAGCGGAGCACGCTGGCAGGCTTCCGCGACCCGATCCGCGAGGCGATCGACCTCGGTGAGGTCACCCCCGCGGCCCGCGGCGCCTACGTGCAGTCGATGCTCTTCACGATCCAGGAGCTGACGGTGGCCCACCCGGGGCCGGTGCCTCCGCCGTTCCCGGAGTGAGGGGAGGGGGCTTCGAACCTCCGCCTCAGCTCGAGTCCTTCGCCGCCAGCTCCCCCTCGGCGAAGGCCGCGCTCAGGAAGTCCACGAAGGTCCGCACCTTCGGCAGCAAGTAGCGGCTCGGCGGGTAGACCAGCCAGAGCCCGCCGGGGTTGCTCGCCTCGCCGGGAAGCAGGTGCACCAGGCGGCCCGCCGCGATGTCCCTCGCGACGTGCGAGTCGGGCAGGTAGCCGACCCCGACGCCCGCGAGCGCCGCCTCGCGCAGCACCTCCCAGCTGTTGGACGTCATCTGCGCGCGCACCCGCAGCGTGCGCCCCGGCGCCACCGGCCAGCGGGAGCCCCAGGGCACGCCGTCGTTCACCAGGCAGTCGTGCTCCAGCAGCTCGTCGAGGCTGCCCGGCGTGCCGCGCCGCCGCAGGTAGTCGGGGCTCGCGCAGAGCATGGGCCCCGCCGTGCCCAGCCGCCGCGCCCGCAGGGTGGAAGGCGCCAGTGAGCCGGCGCGCAGCGCGAGATCGAAGCCCTCCTCCACCAGGTTCACGAGGCGGTCCGTGAGGTGCAGGCGAACGCGCACGTCGGGGTAGGTCACCGCGTAGCGCGCGATGGCCAGGCTCAGGTGCACGTGCCCGAGCGAGGCGGGCGCGGTGACCTGGAGCGAGCCCCGCGGCGCATCGCCCAGCTCGCCGATGGTCGCGTCGGCCTCGTCCAGCTCGGCGACCAGGGGCTCGACCCGGTCGAAGTAGGCCACGCCCAGGTCCGTCGGCCGCACCGAGCGGGTGGTGCGGTGAAGCAGCTGCACCCCCAGCCGCTGTTCGAGGGCCGCCACCCGGCGCGACACCGTCGATTTCGGCACGTCCAGGCGGCGCGCGGCGGCCGTGAAGCTGCCGGCCTGGACCACGGACACGAAGGCTTGCAGCTCGTCCATCGGTTCCTCCCAGGACATTGTCCCGAAATTGCAACAGGCATTCCAGAAGTCAGCCCATTGTACTCGAAATCGGACGCCCCTAGGTTGCGGATGAACCCGGGCCGCGACGGCCCCACCAGGAGCCAGCATGTCCAACACCGAGACCAACCGCGCCAACCTCGCCGCCCTCATCGAGGGCGTCACCACCGGCCGCCTCATGGAGGTCTTCGAGCAGTACTACGCAGACGACGTCGTCATGAGCGAGAACGGCGCCGAGGACCCCGCCCGCGTCGGCAAGGCCGCGAACCGCGGCTACGAGCAGTACTTCGTCGACAACAGCGAGTGGTTCGGAGCGCGCGTTCACTCCGTCATCGCGGACGGCGACACGACCGCCTACGGCATGTGGATGGACCTGGCCTTCCAGGGGCAGCGCATGCAGCGCAACCAGATCGCCGTGCAGGAGTGGAAGGGCGGCCAGATCGTGAAGGAGACCTTCTACTACGCCACTTGATTGCGGCGGTCGGTGCCCCTGACCCCGCCTCGCCGGTCCCGGCGCGCCCTCGCGGTGTCCTCGTCCTCGCCGGGGGAGCGACCCCGCCGTCGTCCTCGTCCGTGCGAGGACACGCCGGTCCTCACCGAGCCGAGGCCAGGGACACCGACCGACGCAATGAGTCCGGCTCCGCGGGGGGCTGGCGTCGGGCTGGTCACCACAACGCCCAAGACGGGAAGCCCCGTCTGCGCTAGCTTCCCGCGCCATGAGCAAGATTCTGCATCTCCTTCTGATCTCCCTCGGCCTCCTCGTCGTGGGTTGCCCCACCCGGCCCGAGCCGAGCGGCGATGACGACGACTCCGCGGACGACGACGACGACTCCGCGGACGACGACGACGCAACCGCCGATGACGACGACGCCACCGCGGACGACGACGACGCCACGGCGGACGACGACGACGCGGCCGACGACGACGACGCGGCCGACGACGACGACGCCACCGACGAGGACACGGACGGCGACGGCCTCACCGACGAGGAAGAGGAGGAGCTGGGCACCGACCCGGGCCACCCCGACACCGACCGCGACGGCCTGAACGATGGCGACGAGGTCGCCGCCGGCTTCGATCCCCTGGTGCCCGAGGGCCCGCAGGGAAGCGCCGGCTGCACCTCGAGCGTCGCGGGTGGCGCGGCCCCCGGTGCGCTGCTCTTCGGTCTGCTGTTTCTCGGCCTGCGCCGCCGCCCGACCGCGGCCCTGGCCCTGCTGCTCCTGGCCCCCGTCGCCGCCCAGGCCCAGGACCTGGTGCCGCCCGACGACACCAGCGCGCCGCACCTCGACATCCAGCGCTTCGACCCCGCGGCGCAGGGCTTCGGCTTCGCCCTGGTCCGCGAGGGTGAGCAGATGGGGAAGGGGAGCTGGGCGCTGAGCCTCTACGGCAACTACGCGCTCAACCCGCTGGAGCTGGGCAGCTCGGACTACTCCCGCGCTGGCGGCATCGTCGATCACCTCATCGGCTTCGACTTCGGGGCGGCCTTCGCCCTGGGTGACCGCTTCGTGCTCGGCGTGGCCTTTCCCTTCCTCCAGATCAACGCCAGCCCCGAGGAGTCCATGGCCAACGCCGCGGTCCTGGGGCACGACGGCAAGCGCGCGGGCATCGGCGACATCCAGATCACCGGCGCCGTGCAGATCCTGCGGCAGGCGAGCGAGGGCATCGGCCTGGCCGTCATCCCCCGCGTCGTGCTGCCCACCGGGTTTCGGAAGCAGTTCGTGGGCGCCGGAACCCCCGAGGTGGGCGTGGATGTGGCGGTGGCGCGTCGCTGGAAGCACTTTCGCTTCAGCGTGAACGCCGGCTTCATGGTCCACGCCTTCTCCAGCCCGACCATGAACACGCAGCCTGACGACGAGTTCCGCTGGGGCCTCGGCGTCGCGGTGCCCTTCGCCGATGATCACTGGGAAGCTGGCGTGGAGTGGGTCGGCGCGACCGTGCTCGAGCGCCACACGCTGGAGCTGCTCGGTGAGGAGGCCTACGGCCGCCGCCACACGCCGATGGAGCTGCTCGTCTCCATCCGCAACGACCCCGACGGCCCCTTCCACTGGGGCGTGGGCGCCGGCCCCGGTCTGGGCTCAGGCTTTGGCACGCCGGACGTGCGGGTCTTCGCCTACGCGGGTCTGCAGGGCCAGGTGAAGCAGCGCACGGACACCGACGGCGACGGCCTCTACGACGACGTGGACGACTGCGTCGACGAGGCCGAGGACAAGGACCGCTTCGAGGACGCCGACGGCTGCCCGGACCCGGACAACGACCAGGACGGCATCGCCGACGGCGACGACGCCTGCCCCACCGATCCCGAGAACGTGAACTCCTGGGAGGACGCGGACGGATGCCCGGACACCATCCCCGACACCGACGGGGACGGCGTGGACGACGTGGCCGATGCCTGCGTGGCCGATCCCGAGGACAAGGACGGCTTCGAGGACGAGGACGGCTGCCCCGACCCCGACAACGACGGGGACAAGATCCTCGACGGTGACGACAAGTGCCCCGACGAGCCCGAGACGCTCAACGCGAACGAGGACGAGGACGGCTGCCCCGACGAGGCCCTGGCCCAGGTCGAGGAGAGCCCGGAGGGCGTGACCAAGATCGCCATCCTCGAGAAGGTCTACTTCGACCACAACAAGGCGCGGATCAAGAAGGGCTCCTACCCGGTGCTCGACGCCGTGTTCAAGGTGCTCGACCAGTACAAGAACCTCGCGAACATCCGCATCGAGGGGCACACCGACAGCGACGGCACCGACGAGGCCAACCTGAGCCTCAGCCAGCGCCGCGCCGAGTCGGTGATGAAGTACCTGGTGGGCAAGGGCATCGACGGCTCGCGCCTGACGGCCCAGGGCTACGGTGAGTCGCGGCCCATCGACACGAACGAGACCGACGAGGGCAAGGCCCGCAACCGGCGGTCCGAGTTCGTGGTCGTCGAGCAGTAGCCCGGCGGAGGTGGTGGGGCTACCCTCTGCGGCCGTGCCCCGCCGCCTCCTCCTCGGCTGCCTCCTGGCTGCGCTGCTCGTCTCGCTCCCGGCCCTCGCCGCGCGCCGGACGCTGCGCTACCAGATCCCCCAGGACGCCCTCGAGGGCTTCACCTTCGAGTCCATCCGCAGCGTGACCACGCGGGTGGAGACGCCGCCGACCGAGGCCGAGACCTACGACTTCGACGGGGTGCTCGACCGCATGAGGTCGGTGCAGACCCGCACGACGGGTCGGATGGAGCGGCTCGTGGGCCGCGTCTTCCGCGACGGCTCCCTCGGCGTCGTCGCGCGCCTCGTGGACGTGCAGGCCAGCCTCGACCGGGGCCAGGGGCCCGCGCCGCTGGACGTCGACGTGCTCGAGGGCAAGAGCCTCTCGATGCGCATCCTGCCCAGCGGTGAGCTGCTGGACTCCTTCGGCTGGACCCACTTCGCCGGGGCGGGCCGCGGCGCGGATCTGGTCTCCGAGCTCTTCACCCAGTCCATCCTCCGCCTGCCCTTCATGGTGCCGAAGACCGGCTCCGTGCCGTCGACCTTCCGCATGCGCCTGCCCCTGGATCCGATGGTGCAGCGCGAGCTGACCTGGTCCCTGGCCTACACGGCGGCGACCCCGCCTGCGGACTGCAGGGGGGCCTGCATCGCCATGGACTACACCGGGACGATCGCGGAGCTCAGCCACGACAAGCACCCCGCGCGGCGGACGGTGCTCGCCGGCGACGCGCAGGTCACGGGCACCCTGGTCCTGGCTGGCAACAAGCGCCTGCATCGCCACGACTGGAGCATCACCTGGACCCGCTCGCTGCGCACCGAGCGCGAGGACGGCAGCCTGCGCGGCGCCCTGGCCCAGGACGTCACCATCGAGGGCCACCTCGCCGCGGAGGGGCGATGAGCCGCCTCGTGCTGCTGCTGCTGCTGGCGGCCCAGCCCGCGCTGGCCCAGGGGGTCGGCGGCCGCCCGAGCGATCGCCTGGATGCCCCGGGCGCGCCCACGGACCGCTACCTGGACTCGGAGGAGGTCCGCGGCGTGTTGCATGCGGCCAACGAGGCCTTCTTCCTCTGCTTTCGCGAGCACGCGCGCGACCGATCCGGAGCCGGCGACGTCGCGCTCACGCTGACGGTGACGCGCGAGGGCACGCCCACCGCCATCGACGTGGAGATCGGGCAGTCGAAGCCGGCGCTGAAGCCCTGCCTGGAGGCGGCCGGCGCCGCGCTGGACTTCGGTGAGCACGACGGCGATCCCCTGGAGATCAGCTACCCGCTCGTCTTCGTGGTCGACCGACAGGGCATGCGGATCCTCGACTACCCGGTGGTGTTCACGCGGCCCCGCCCCGTGCGACTCCCCCTGCTGGAGTTGCCCCTGGATCTCACTCACGCCGAGGTCCTCCTGCTCGAGCGCGTGCTGACGGTGGACGCCCCGCCCCCCCAGCCGAAGGAGCCGGCTCCGGCCGACGCACCGGCCCAGCCTTCGCCGGAGCCCGCCGCGGAGCCCGCCGCGGAGCCGTAGAGCCCCCCGTGCTAGAGTCGGCGGCCAGCCGACCGAGCAGGGCGGCGCACCCGGTGGCTCATGCAGTACTCCGACAGCCTCGACAGCGTGGTTCAGGAATGCCGCTTCCTGGTTCATCGCCGCGATCTCAACGACCTCTGCCCCGACCTCGCAGCGGCCCTGCCCCCGATGGCGCTCCTGGAGTACCTCGAGGGTGGCCGTGAGTCCGCGGTCCGCGGGTTCCCCGTCGTCCACTCGCCCGAGCTGCTCCGCCAGCTGCTCCGCCTGCTGGCCACCGAGCTCGGTCGATGCCTCTCCGACCCCGACTACGCCGAGAGCGTCGATTCGCTCACGCTCGATCAGCTGCGCGCGGAGCCCTACCACCAGCAGCTGGCCTCGCTCCTCGTGCGCACCGCAGCCCACGGCGAGGCGGTCCGGCTCGACACCGTGCTCTGGCTCGCCCTGTCCGAATTCGTCGCGGGCCTGCTCAGCCACCACGAGCCCGTGCTCGAGCGGCTGCGGACCCTGCTTCCCGAGGAGACGCGCAAGGCCGAGAAGTACCTCAACGAGCTGCTTCGCCTGAAGGGCAGCAAGCCCGCGCAGCACGCCGCGGTCAAGAATCGGGTGCTCCGCTCGCTGTTCGCGCGCAACGACGTCGTCGTCTCGTCCCTGGCCGACGTGCTCGGCGAGGCCTACTCGAACGCCGCCATGCGGGAGATGGTCTCCAACCGGCTCATCTACTCGGAGAAGCCCGGCGGGCTCTACAGCTTCTTCGACCTGCGCGAGATCTTCCACCTGCGCGGCTGGCGCATCGGGGCGGAGGACTTCGTCGACCTGAACCGCGTGCTGCGCGGGGTGCTCGAGGCGGCCTACAGCCACGCCAGCAGCGGCAAGGGCTCGCCGGCCGAGTCCTACCTGGTGCAGCGCTTCGCGACCGACGCCGTCCTGGAGAAGGCCGGCCGGCTGGACATCGCGGACGCCAGCCCCGGTGCGCAGGCCTCCGAGGAGGGGGACTCCTTCTCCGCACGCGTCGCCTGGCTGCTCAGCCTCCAGCCCGAGGTCGCCTGGTACGTGCTCAGCCACCTCGAGTCCTTCGCCCCCCTGAAGGCCCTCGGCAAGCGGTTCGAGCTGCGCAAGGACTTCCTGCGCAACCTGAAGACCCCCGCGTCCCTGGCGCCCCTGCTGCCCGGCTACCAGGAGGTCTGCCGCGCGCTGCTCCAATGGGACTTCCTGAACGCGCTCCGGTCCTTCGTGAGGCACCTCACGGTGGACGAGAACGGCCGCTCGGCCCACGACGGCCGATCGCTCCGGGGCAGCGTGCGCCCCCTCGACCTGTGCTCGCCCGACCGGCTCTACTCCGCGGAGCGCCACGGCACGGTCGTGGCCATCGCCCTGGACGGCTTCTCGACCACGGCGCGTCGGCACCTGATGGGCAAGGGCGACGAGGGCTACAGCGCGGACTTCGCCGCCCTCTGCGTGCACCAGCTCTTGACCATCCGGCGCAACATCGGCGTGTTTCGGGGGCGGCCCGAGTTCTTCGACTCCGGTCGGGTGGTGGACGTCTTTCCGCGCGCCCTCGACGCGCTCCGCTACGTCGCCCTGTTCCAGGCGAGCTTCGAACGGCTCCAGCACGTGCGGCCGACGCCCGGCGAGGAGCCGCGGGCCAACCCCTTCGCACACGCGATGCGCGCCGGCCTGGGCACGGGGGAGTACGTCGACCTCGCGCTGCCCATCCGGGGCGAGGCCGGGCACACCCACCCGGGCGTCTGCGCTGCGGGCCCGCTGCTCGACCAGACGCGGGAGCTGGTGGGGGATCCGCTGGACCCGAACCTGAGCAACACGGCGGCGCACCGGATCCGGCAGCAGCTGGGCGCGGTGCACGATCCGCTTCAGGCCTTCTCCGTGGGCACCGAGGCCGGGCTGCTCGACAACCGGGGCATCTGCTCCGTGGCGCAGACCTTTCGCGAGGTCGTGGCGGCGGTGCGGCTGGAGGGCCTGCCCTCGTGGACCCCGGGCGGCGCCGACGACCTGATCGCCGGCCGACGGGTCGTGCTGAAGAACTACCGCTTCGAGCTGATCTTCGATGACCCCGCGACGGGCCGCGTGGTGCTGGCGCGCCAGGTCGATGGCGCTCACGACATCTCCCACGTCTCGCTCTCGAGCGAGGACACGCTCTACGAGTACGTCGTGATGTGGCCGGACGCCTTCCAGACCTTCATCGATCGGGTGATGGATCTGGAGCGACACCAGCCCGATCTGCGGCGCTCGCGGCCCTCCGCGAAGCCCTCGGACGAGGCGGAGGAGGCCCCCGAGTCCGCGCCCGCCGAAGGACCCCGCTCGGCCCGCTTCAAGGCGGTGCGCTCGGCCTGGTCCGAGGACGCGCCCGAAGCCCAGGCCGCGGACCTGAACCTGCCGGGGGAGGAGGACTTCCACCTGCCCAACCTCGGCGAGGCCTCGGAGCTGGACCTGAAGCTGGGCCTGAGCTTCGACGAGCCGCTGGCCCTGGCCGAAGGCTTCGGCGCCGGGGAGGACGGCCTGGGCTGGGACGTGACCGGGGACCTCGCGCTCCCGACGCCGGACGACACCGGGCCCGCGCACACCGGCGGCCGCGCCCCGGACCTCGGCCTGCTGGATGCGGTCGATGGGTTGATGGGTGGGGGCGAGGCGCTGCCCGACTTCTCCTTCGATGAGGCCGACGAGATCGGCGCCCAGACCCCGGGCCGGCTGGAGGCGATCGAGTCGGGCAGGGGCGCCTCGGCGGAGCACGCGGTGGGCAGCCCGCTCGCGAGCGGCGAGCAGCCGGCGCCCGAGGACCTCGGTGGGTGGTCGAACCAGGTCGCGGCTGACTGGGCCGAGCCCGAACCGGCCAGCCAGGAGTTCATCGCGGCGCCAGAGGACTCCACCGTGTTCTCGGCCGGCGGCCCCGACACCCAGGCCTCCGCTGCGCTCGAGGACCCGACCCTCGAGCCCCTCGAGCCGCTGGTCGGCTTCCCCCCGGCGCCGGCCGAGCGGCCCCCCGCCCCGCCCCGGCGCTCGCCCGCGAGCGGGTCGTCGGCGCGCCCCTCGCTGCTGGGCAAGCTCGAGTCCGATCTGGCCGCGCGGATCGCCGATCTGGAAGGCACCAGCAAGCCTGCACCGCGCCCCAGCGGGACCGCGCGAAAGCCCGCGCCCCCGCCGCGCGAGCTGGCGCCGAAGAGCGCGACCGCCCCGCGCCCGACGCCGCGCGCCCCAGCCGCGCCGGCCCGCCGTCCCGACTTCGACGTGCTCTTCCGCGACTACGTGACCTTCTGGGTCGGCGACCCCGCCGACGACTCGTCCTTCGTGGCCATCGGCCGCCGCTACCGCGACGTGTTCTTCGACCTGCACCGCTTCGAGCGCCCGCCCGGCGCGACGGACTGGGGCCGAAACCAGGCGGTCGAGGACTTCCTGCGCAAGAAGCGGCGCGACAACTTCGTTCCCCAGAGCCTGGCCTACGAAGAGAAGCCCCCCGGCGCCGGCTCGATGTCGCCGCTGGAGGTGCTCGATCTCGACCGCGCCTGGCTCGCCATCTCCTGAGGTGCCCTGATGACCCGCCCCTGGCTGCTGCTCGCGGTCCTGCTCGCTGCTTGCCCCGAGCCCGAGGATGAGGTCGACATCCCCGACCTCTCCGGCGACTGGAACTTTTCGTTCACGCTCGTCGACACCGAGTGCAACGGCCCCGACTACACCTTCCCGGCCGTCTTCGGCTTCCTGGACAACGTCGACGCGGGCCTCCCGGTCACCAGCGCGGTGCTCAGCCAGAGCGGCACCAGCCTGTCGGTGACCCTGGAGTCCAACGACTGCGAGCTGGACGGCTCCGTGGGCGACGGCGGCACGGTCTCCTTCTCGGGGCCCTGCGACGACGCGGCGATGGACCGCGACCTCGGGGTGCGCTTCCGGGCGCAGTCCGCGGGCACCGAGTCCTGGACCGTCGCCACGGACACCGGCGTGATGGAGATGGACATCGACGCCAGCGACGGCGCCGGCGGGGACCCGGACGGGGTCGTGGACTGCGTGGTCTCCGCGGTGAAGGTCACCGGGTCGGGCAGCTCGCTCTGAGACCGGGCGAGCGCGCCGCTGCGGGCGCCGCCAGCCGTGTGGACGCGGGCGGGGCCACATGGTAGAGACCGTCGCAGCGGCGGACCCGTCCCGCCCATGGAGGTGCCCATGCGCTCGCTGCTCCCCTCCCTGCTGATGGCCGTGATCCTGCTTCCTGCAACCGCCTTCGGGCAGGTCGTCGAACCCCCCGTGGTTCAGGCGGATGATGGTCCCTCGAACGCAGGAGCGAAGGACGAGACCGATTGGCGCGGCAAGCCCGCCTTCGAGGTCTGGCAGGCAGAGCACCGCTGGGTGCGGCTGGGCATGCGCTTCTACGGGCTGAGCCCCGCGGAAGACGAGAACGCGCTGCTCGAGCTCGGCGCCGGCCTCCGGGTCCCGCTGACCACCGACTTCTTCATGGGCCTGGGCATGAGCGTGGCCTTCACGGGCCACTGGAACCAGGGCCGCTGCGAGGACCGGGACGGCAAGACCTGCTTGTCCGACGTCGATGGTGGGCTGGACTACACCTACCTCGAGCCCATCGTCACCGGCGCCGACGGAACGACCTACGTGGACGGCTCTGATTCGCGCGCCGTGCCGGGCAGCGACTCGCTTCGCGACCAGCGGCGCAACACGCACGTCGCGCTCTTCGCGCTGACCATCGGCGCCAACTACGAGCTGACGATCCCCAACATCCAGTTCTTCCGCGTCTTCCAGCCGTTCCTCGGCGGTGGCGTGATGATCGCCTGGGTGTTGACCTACTCCGACATGTTGGAAGAGGACTTCGTCCTCATCAACAACGACGAGAACCGCGCCTACGACGACGACAACATCGACCCCTGGGCCCAGAGCGAGGCCACGGTGGGCGGTGAGATCTACGGCGGGTTCCACGTAAACGCGGACGACACATTCCGCTTCACCGTCGAGCTCGGCTACCACCGCATCGAGGTGGAGCCGACGCCTCTGCAGAAGGCCACGCCTGAGTACGAGGCCACCTTTGAGCCCTACGTCCTGTCCGAGTTCCGGTTCGGCGGCGGGTTCGAGTTCCGCTTCTAAACCAGGCTTCCGTCAAGCGAACGCCACGAGCACCGAGAACATGCGCCTCTACCGAAGCCAGATTCCCCGCATCGCCGAAGACATCATCCAGGAGCTCTGCCTCGACGGCGACATCGTCGTCGACAACGAGAACCGCAAAGAGGCCGAGCAGGACATCCGCTCGATCATGGATGAGTACCTCCGCCAAGAGAGCCGCATCGTCAACGAGACCCGCGAGCACATGGAGGCGAAGAACATCACCTACGACCAGTTCGGGAAGGTGAAGTCCGGCTTCGCCGATGCCAAGGGGCACCCGACGGGAGATGATGGGATCCGCTGGATCGCGAGCCAGATCCTCGAAGGCTTCATGATGAGCACCTTCGTGGACGAGGTCTTCGGCGAAGACCGCACCATGAAGAAGACGCTCATGCGCATCTTCCGCAAGCACCTCATCGAGGAGGCCGATCTGGACCGGGAGGTCCGCGGCCGACTGAAGAACATGCGCCCCGGGACGGACAAGTGGGAGATCGAGTACCGCCGAGTCCTCGACGAGGTCAAGCGCAAGCGCGGCCTCGAGGAGTAGCACCGCTCCTCGCCCTGCTCCTGCTGGGCTGCGGGGCCGACCCGCCCGTCGACGACGATCACCAGCCCGCGCCGGTCGGCACGGCCACGCCGATGGCGATCGAGGTCCCCGGACCCACGCCGCTGGCTGCGGACGCGGAGCTCCCAGCCTCGGGGCCCGGTGTGCTGTTGGACACGGCGAGCTTGTCGCCGCTCTACGCCAACTTCTTCGGCACCCAAGAGACCCTCCGCCTGCTGTCCCGGCGCCTGGGAGCCCTGGGCCTGGAGGCATCGGTGGCGCTGGAGGTGCGCTGGGACGAGGAGCACAAGGCGGGCAGCATCACGCTCTTCGTGCCGGAGGACGACCGGACCGGGGAGCGCCTGGCCGACGCGGTGAAGGCCGGCGCGCCCGTGCCCGCGCAGCACCTCGGCGTGGTCATGCAGATCCTGGCGAAGTACCGCAGCGAGCTGGCCGAGCGCTTCGACCTGCGCATCCTCGCCTTCGGCCTGCGGCTGGCCTTCTGGGACCGCCAGACGGGGTCCTATTGCTCCGTGGGCGACGTCCTCAACGACCCGAAGGGCGAGCAGGTCGGCCCCTGCTTCCGCTGCCTCGTGCCGGCGAAGGGGGCGCAGGAGCTCTGCCGCGATGGCGAGGCCTGGCCTGCGGTCATCACGGGCGAGAAGCGCGGTCTGCGCATGCTCGAGTCCGCGCTGCGCAGCGACCCGAGCTGAGCCCTAGTCGGCGGCCTTGACGGCCGGGTCGCTCTTGACGGCGAGCGGCACGGCCCAGCCCTTGCTCTTGAGGAAGTGCCGCAGGTCCACGAGCGGGACGTTGCGGTTCAACTCCATGTTGTCGAAGCCCCAGAGCATGAAGGACGCGAAGTAGGGCGCCGCCTCGTACCAGCGGAAGTTCGTGCCGTGCACGCCGTCCCAGAGCAGCTCCTTGCCCGTCTCCAGGTCGTGGATCCAGAAGGAGGGCGGCGTGATCTCCGTCGGCATGAAGTCGGGGGCGTTCTCCGCGCGCATGCGCCCGACCTTGTCGTCGCCGTAGACGGCCACGGGTTGCCCGTCGCCTTCGGTCACCAGGTAGCGGCCGTCCGTGCTGAGCGTGCCCCGGTCGCGGTTCTTGACCCGGATGAGCAGCTCGCCGCCTTCACCGCGGCGGCAGACCACGTCGGTGCCCGCGAGCTCGCGGAAGCAGGTCACGTCCACGTGCGGCTCGTAGGTGAAGGTCTCGACCCCGCCGTCCATCCACTCGAAGGCCTTCTCCGACTCGCCGGTGTTGGCGTGGAATCGGTAGACGTCCTTGAAGCCGTGGGGCATGTCCGAGGCCATGTAGAGCACCTCGTCGAGCTCCTTGCCCTTCTGGAGCTGCTCTGGGTGGACCTGGTCCAGTTCCACCAGGTTCAGCACGTGCGCGCTGATCTGGTAGATGCCGATCTTGCGCCCGTCGGCGTCGGCGTAGGCCAGCATTTCGGGGTTCAGCCAGGCCGGGTTGGCCCGCGGGTGGCCGATGCGCAGCGGGTAGTTCTCGCCGTTGTCGCGCTTGACCCAGGCGCCCTGGTTGGCCTGGTAGTAGAGCGAGAGCCCGTCGGGGCTCCAGCCGTGGTGCATGAAGTTGTTGGAGCCGCAGGGGCTGAAGGCCAGCTGCATGGCATGCAGGCCCGCAGCGGCCTGGATCGCCGAGGGCTCGCAGGGCGTGTAGACGGTCGCGACCGCCTCCGTGAAGGTCGGCTCGCCTTCGTCGCGGGCGCAGCCTGTGAGCAGGGCCAGGGCGAGGAGGATTCGGGGGTTCATGCGCGTCTCCTGCGAGCGACGTACCCCAGCAGCAGGACGCCGACAAGGGGGCTGGGGGAGCGGGGGCTTGCGGAGCACGCGCAGCCTTCGCCCTCGTCGGGCTCGGGCGTGGGGCTGGGCTCGTCGAACTCGGGGCCCTTCTCGGGCAGATCGGGCCAGGGC